>NZ_JACJPL010000011.1 GCF_014696065.1 Leptolyngbya sp. FACHB-261
TAACGGCTTCGATCGCTTTGGTGCGTAGGTCATAACTGTAAGGCGCAGGCATGGGTGTATCTCAATGCTTCTCTCTCTAGAATAGCGTCCTAACGTGCGTGCGTAGGGCTATATCTAATGTCGCTCCCCCTAAAGATAGAACCGAATGCTTGAGTCGGTAGATTTGGCCATTACTAGCAGTGGAGCCTAAATACGGACAGCTCTATCTAAACTTCACTTTGAGACTGTTCGAAGCTCAGGAAAATCGCTGCTGCTCGCTGATAGATCGCTTCTATATCGGCTATGGCTTGCAGGTCAGCAAGTTGCGCTTGATGCTTTTTTAAATCCGATTTTAGTAACTTTATTCGTTTAAATCCCTCGGCAATATAACTCTCTAGAGCCTGCTTTTGAATATCGTTTTGTGCCTCAGCGAGTTCAGCTTGCTTTAAGCTCAAGTAGTCTTGTACCGCTTCTAATTGCTTAGAATGTTCCGTTAAAGAGTGTTTGAGGGACTGAATCAGCTTTGTCCGCTTTTGTCGCAGGCAAGACTCCAGCAATTCCATCGCTATACTGTTAAACTCACTTTGAGTAGATTGCAGTGACTTAAGGTAGGCTGCCCTCTGTGCTGTCCCTGAGGCTGTTGAACGACCGATAGAAACTAGAGGCTTCTGACGCCTCGACGTCTGCTTTGTCCTTAATTCCTTGATCATCTCCTCAATAGCCTGAATTTCCCTCGTCACCAGGTTAATATCTTCCATTACTTCCTAGCACTAAGCTCAGTTAGTAGTGTTGATAACTGAATCAGCTAAAGGGTTACCCCCAGCTTCCCCCAGTTTTAGCACTGGTTAGAGTTAAGAGAAGAGCCTTTTTGTATTTATGTGTGAGGGAAAACCCAGTATCAGATACGCGAATATTCAGCGCTTGATTTAGGCTCAGCTTACAACAACGTGCTCTGGCCTGTGGAAGCTAAGTTTTAGGATACCAGACTTCCGCCTGTCTAACTCTATCGCCACTGCTGATAATCATCCAGCTTCACATCAATCGGAGCTTGGCAATTTAAGAGCTGTTTCTGATTTTTTCTCAGATAGAACTCTAATAACTGCGCCCGTTTGAAGCCCTCTGCTAGGTACCGTTCTAAAATCTTTCTCCGAGTTAGAACAGGCTCCTCAGCTAGCTCAACTTGCTTCAGTTTTAGGTAGTCTTTCAACGCTTTTATCTGCTCTGAGTGCTTGACCAACGAGTATTTAAGAGCTCGAGTTAGCTTCGTCTGTTTTTGCTGTAGACAAGACTCGAGAGACTCTATTGCTGAGCGTGTAGCTTCGCGCTGAGCAAATTGGTTTAAAGCATTAAAGAAGCTATCTTCTGAGGCTTCATCAGGTTCTGCTACTTCGGCCTCGGGTGACCAGGATTCTTGAACGATAACTTGTTGCTTTGTCTTCAGTTCCTTAATTCTCTCTTGAATGGCTTGAATTTCATTTTTCAGCAGGTCTATCTCTTCCACCAGTATCCCTGAGTACTAGCCAGCAGCTTCCGCTTAATTGCGTCAGAATCACCGTAAGCTTCGAGTTTTCGGCTTTCAAGCGCCAATTGGCGTATTGTTTTGTTACAGTATTAGGTGATGAATAATACAGTAGCAGACACGGAAATCACCGTAGTCCCTACGCTTCAAAAACCAGCTGTCAACAATGGTAGGCTCAGAGGTAAGCATAAATTTTGACTACTGCCCTACTGATTTCCACTGAGTGCTGTTGATGACCTTAAAGCTCCGAAAACGTTTCTTCGCCTATCCAGTACCCCCCTTACTGGCTGTACCGGGCTCAGCTTTGAAATTAGTAAACGGAACGAGCAAACAAGCTTTTGCTAATCTATTGCCATCAGCAGAAGCCAAGATGAATTCAGTAACCGTTTACTCCTACAGTGATAAGGGTCAATGGTTGCCAATTGTCAATGGCACTTTGAAACTAGGTATTGAGCTAAGCAATAGAACTCGACTATCAGGAGCAGAAGTTTTTGTTTTCCCTGCTGGTCTTAATCCTAATAAAGCTCAGCCTTGGTTGTCGCTAGCTAAACCCTCAAAGTAGAGAAGTCCTGTTTTCTTAGTTTCTTTAAACTACTCACGACTGCAAGTCCTGCTTAGGATGAGCATAGATCAGATGAAGCACGATAGGACTCTCCTTCCCGATATGGAACGCACGAGCCTGCTCCTCTGCTAATCGATCGGCAACTGTGACTCGTTCGTGCTGACGTAGGTGTTCTGCCCAAGACTTCACGACAAAAGTTTCGACGTGACGGCTGGGATTGGCAGGATCGCGATATAGTCCCCAGCGAATTGCCCCGTCTCGGCGGCGTGAAAGCCCGACTTGTTGCATCGCTTGCACAAACTCTTGGGAGTGCTCCGGCTCAATCTGATACTCAACTGTGATCAACACAGGGCCATCCTCTGGCGCTAGCTCCATTACGGTAGTTGGCTCAGACCAGTGCAAAGATGGGCTCAGATCCAGGTCTTGGTTGGCATTCAAGTGCCAACGGGTGGTCGCCAAGCCTCCGACCACTAATCCCACTGCTGCATACATTAAGGCTGTAGGGCTGCCGGTTCGCTCGGCGACGATGCCCCACAGAGCACTGCCCAGGGCAAGCCCACCCTGAAACACCAGTCCGTAAACTGCCAGAGCTCGCGCTTGCACCCAGGCTGGCACTACCGTTTGGACACTAACGGTCAAGCTCGACAGTAGTACTGGCCAGGCTAGGCCACCAACAGTCAACGCTAGATAGAGCCAAGGCAAACTGCGGATATAGGCCAGTGCCAAGGTTGCCAGAGCAAAGACCAGGGTCATGGCGATTGCAAGGCGATCCATCGACAGCCAGCGCTGAAACGTTGGCAGCAGAACTCCGCCCACGACCGCGCCTACGCCCAGACACCCTAACAAAACGCCGTACCCCAGAGCTTCCAGCCCCAGCTCTTGGCGGGCAATCAGCGGCAGTAATGCCCACAGCGCACTACCACAAGCAATGAATGCGCCCACATGTACCAGCACTGCCTGAAGACTAGGGGCATAGTGGGTGTAGCGCAGCCCAGCCTCAATGGCTTCGCCAATGTGCTCAGGGGGTAACAGGCTGTGAGTGCGAGGGCGACGCCAAGTGTAGAGCACCACCATCACCCCTACAAAAGAAAGGGCATTCAGCAAAAACACAGCTCCTGGACCAGCTGCTGCTACCACCAAACCGCCTATGGCTGGTCCCACAGCCCGTGACAGGCTGAAGCCTATGCTGTTTAGCGCAATTGCCTGCGACAACTGGGACCGACCTACAAGTTCGGGAGTGATCGCTTGCCAGGCCGGACCCGTCATCGCTGCTCCCAATCCCAAGAGGAAAGTGAGCCCCAGCAGCAGCCAGGGATTGGCAATGCCCAGAAGAGTACAAATACTTAAGGCCATAGCTGCCGCTAGCATTAACCCCTGAGTCAGCAGGAGCAAGCGACGACGATCGACAATGTCAGCTAGGGCTCCAGCTGGCAGCCCCACTAGAAATACTGGCAAAGTAGTGGCAGTCTGCATGAGAGACACCAAGAGTGACGATGAGGTTAAGGAAGTCATTAGCCACACGCCACCCACGTTCTGCATCCAGGTGCCCAGATAGGAGGCTAAAGAAGCGAGCGATCCATAGGGCACGGAACAAAGGCTCGCGGAGGGGAGCCCACATGGACGCGCTTGAGGGTGACTTTGCTTTGGGACTGGCAACCATTCGCTAAACAGCTCCATCTTTATTAGTGCGAAGTTTTCTCTATTTGTAAGGCAATGAGTTCGACTAAATTCAACTTGAAATCGTGGCCTGATTGACTGGACTTAGAAGTCACTGCTGTTGGGACCCAGCAAACCCACCAGTTGTATGAACGGCTCGCTATCGCCGTTTTGGTCGCAGCCTGTCCAATTGGGCTGCTCCTTAACTTATCGCTCGCTGGGTTTATCTTGCCTGTTCGCAACTGGAATCAGGCTAGATACTTGGCTTGTTAACTGGTTGCCTTGGGAATGCAACACCTGCGCTTAGACTTGATGGCGATCAAATCAATCTCAGATCAAATTTATTCTTTTAAAGGAGCGTATCTGATGGTCAATACCGCCAGAATAATCAGCGATCCAATCCTTCAAATTGGTTCTGCGGGGCCAAAAGTTAGGGAATTGCAAGCGCTCTTGAACTATGAATTAGGTGAGCGGCAGCAAATTGTGGCGGATGGGATTTTCGGCCTCAGCACTGAAGGTGCCCTCAGAGTTGTCCAGTATCGCTACCTTCTTGCTCAAGACGGCGTTGCGGGTTTGCAGACCTGGCATGTGCTGCGGACCCGTTCCCTGGTTCAGAAGCCTCGCTTAGCCCGAGGCAGTCAGGGCAATCTGGTGGTGAGAGTGCAGCAAGTCTTGAAGGGTGGCGGCTTTTATAGCGGCGTCATTGATGGTGAATTTGGCCTGCGCACCGAAAATGCGGTAGAAGATTTTCAAGAAAGACGCCGTTTGAAGTCTGTGGATGGCGTGGTTGGTCATGAGACCTGGCAAGCTCTGGTTGAGTTAGCCCGAATTTTGACGAGCAAATAATGGGGGATGAGCATGTTTTCTGCTAACCCTGAAACTGTTACAGGCAGCTGTTATAGGCAACCGTTACAACTACACCTAGGAACACCTTAGTTCCAGCTAACTTGCCGCTTACTGTAACACCTGAAGAAGGGCAGTAACTAGCAGTCAAAAGTCGCGTGTAATCATCAAGCTCACACAGCCTGATGAGGAGAAATGCAAACTATGGCAGGAAACTTACTGCAGCAATGCCATGATGCTGATTGGAGTCATTTCGGTGGTTGTAACCTATCTCAATATGTTGCTGGAAAGTAGTAGTGTTGCTGGAAGGTAGTAAATAAATGCCCAGTTGCCCAGAAGGTATGACATTAGCTTTATATCCCTGATTCGTAACCCGTATTAGCCCCTATTTATCAGTCTTTATTCATCAGCATCTTTTTATTCTTGATCTCACGAGGTTTCCCGATGAAAGCTGTGATTCGATTCGTCGTCGGTGTTCTGGTATTTGTCACTGATGTCTTGTATCAGAAGCGCCCCTACCAGCGTTTCTATGTTCTGGAAACTATCGCCCGTGTTCCTTACTTTGCCTATCTATCTGTTCTCCATCTTTACGAAACTCTGGGTTACTGGCGCAAAGCAGATTTGTTGAAAATTCACTTTGCTGAAACCTGGAACGAATTGCATCACTTGCTGATTATGGAATCACTAGGTGGGAGCCGTTATTGGGTTGACCGCTTTTTGGCGCAACACTTGGCGGTAGCATACTACTGGTTGGTTGTACCAATCTACATACTTTTACCTCGATACGCCTACTACATGATGGAGCTGATTGAGGAGCACGCCTATCATACTTATGAGGCTCACCTCGAAGCACATGGAGAGGAACTGAGAACTCAACCGGCTCCTCAAATTGCAATTGACTATTATCGAGATGGGGATCTCTACATGTTTGAGGAAGTTCAAACCGAGCACCGGGCTGAATTTCGTCGTCCCAAAGTAGACAATCTCTACGATGTGTTTGTCAACATTCGGGATGATGAAGGCGAACATGTGAAGACGATGATTGCTTGTCAGGAGCCAGAAGCGCGGCTTACTTTCACAAGTCCACATACTGTTGTTGCTGTGGAGATTGTCAACTCAGAGCTTGGCTTGGAGAAGCTTCTTGAGGCCAGTTCCTGACAGCCTGAATATTGCCCCCTCTGAAACTGCTGTGCTCTACACCCTCTAGCCTCTTTTCCTAAAGGATCAGCGATGGGGATGGGGCTCAGCGTTTTCAGATTGTGCTCTCAATTGGGCTCAATGTGCTCCTGTCATCAGCTATCGTTTAGATTGTCACTCTTACCTGCGCTTAATCCAGTAGGTGCTATATCTTGGTCTTGGTCCAGCGCCTGATGCGGTAATCGACAGGGCCTCATCAAAGCAAGCTCCCTATTTTAGGCCCAATAGCATAATGAGCATGGTTTGGGCGTTGGGCTACTGTTGATGCAAATTGTGTAAATAGTTTTTGTAGGCAGGTATTAAAAATGGATCTCAAGCTCACCAACAAAACCGCTTTAGTCAGTGGCTCCACTGCTGGGATTGGTTTGGCAATCGCTGCAGCCCTAGCACAAGAAGGAGCCTCAGTTTTCGTCAATGGCAGGACAAAGGAACGGGTTGCAGCTGCAGTAGAGCAAATCAAAAGCGTTAACGCCAACAGCAATGTTCAGGGGGTAGCGGCAGACCTCTCAACTCAATCTGGTGCTGAAGAACTGTTCCAGCAAGTGCCAGAAGTTGATATTCTCATTAACAACTTAGGCATTTACGAGGCCAAGCCGTTTGCAGAAATCTCTGACGAAGACTGGAACAAAATTATCGAAATCAACTTTCTAAGCGGGGTGCGTCTGTCCCGGCGTTATCTCCCTCGTATGCTGGAGAAAAACTGGGGGCGGATCATCTTCATCTCCAGTGAATCAGGAGTAAATATTCCTTCTGAGATGATCCACTATGGGGTCACCAAAACAGCCCAAGTAGCACTGTCTCGTGGCCTGGCAGAGTTAACGGTAGGCAGCAATGTTACGGTCAATTCAGTCTTACCAGGCCCTACCAAATCTGAGGGGGTTGCCAGCTTTGTGCAGGATTTAGCGACGTCTCAAGGAGTGGATCAATCCCAAGTTGAGAAAGAATTTTTCCAAACTACTAGGCCCTCTTCCTTAATCCAACGCTTTGCTTCCCCCGAGGAAGTAGCTGCATTGGTCGCTTTTATTGCCAGCCCCTTGTCCTCAGCTACGAACGGGGCAGCTCTGCGCGCCGAGGGGGGTGTTGTTCGCTCAGCCCTTTAATCAAGCTTATTGAGGGCTGACTGCTAATCTTGCCCTGCCTGATGGTATGTTGGCTCATCCAACTATGACTGGAAGAGTCAAATGCCCTATTTTTTGATGTCCCCTATTTTTTGATATCTAAGTGATGGGTGGATAATGTATAAAATATCATCACTGCCTCTAAAAAACCCTTAATCGCCTGAGTATAAAAATCAAAAATGAGTTTTAAGCAAACTTCCAGGAACGAGCAAAAGGAAACAAAGAAAAGGTTGCTTTGCTGGTCTGCTTTGACTTCGTCGGTTTCGTTATTAGCTGTCCTAGCAGTTGGCCTGCTTGCCAATCCTTCTACTGCTCAAACTAGATCTAGATCCGCTGTCCGTCCCAGAGTTGCCACTGTGCAGCGCATGGTGAATGGCGACCTCATGTGTTACGTCACGCTAGTCGATGACAGTGGGCAGACGTATCAAAGTGTAGGGGCAACGTTTGAACTCTGCGCTAATCAAAGCGCTTATTTAAACAAACGGGTCAATCTGACCTACGGGACAGTTTCAGTTAATGATTGCCAAAGTACTGAGCCCTGTGGTAGAAGCCGACGGCAAACGCTGATTACCCAAATGCAAATCATCAACAACGCCAATAGCTGCTCACGAGGAACTTCAGCCGGTTATTTGCCACCGCGCTTACAGGTTGGCCAGAGTGGGAGTTCTGTTCATGTTGGCAATCTCAATCTTCGGCAACAACCAGGTGTCCAAGGCCGAGTTGTGGGCGTTTTAGCGCCTGGTAATACCTTTAGGGTTTTAGAAGGGCCTGCCTGTGCAGGTAACTATGTCTGGTGGAAAGTTAATACGGGACGAACTCAAGGTTGGGTTGCTGAGGGCGAACCAGCTTCAGCAGTCTATTGGCTAGTTCCTGATCCCATCAGCAACTAGTCTGTCGGTAGCCTATTCTAATGCCAAGCCAGGCTTCTATCTTGCTTTAGATGATAGTGTGTCAAATTTCCCTGGTCTCCTTAGTCGAGAGGCCAGGACTCAAGAGACCAGGGAAAACCCCTCAACGAAACCTTGAGGGGTTGGTGGAGGCGTTCTTGGGCAAGTGGGTAGGTTGGCTGAACAAACCCTTACAGGCCAACTACGCCACGATAGTAAGCGAAAGCCAGTAGGAGAAGGACAATCACACCTAGAGAAACGCTGGCTAGATATTGAAATGAGGCACTTGCGGCACTCGGCTTGCTGTGCTGCTGAGGCGCGGATTCAACTGAGTTGGAATTGGTTGTTTCTTCAGTTTGCATGGTTGTTATAAGTGATCTCAATTACCCCTCAGTCTACTGAAGTAGCTCGGCTCTACATCTAACTTTGGAGTTATCAATAGAGTAGAAAAAACTCCACCATCAGGGTCAGACTGAGCGTAATAGACCACTGGTTATGACTAATTTGTGCAGGCTAGAGGTCAGGCTTGGTTTAGAGAGTGGGCTGCGGGATGAGTGGGTGTAGCGTTTCTCAATCCAGGCAACGATTTCGGCCTCTGAACCAGAGGAACCTTGAAAGCCCGTTGCTGGATCCGAGACAGACCAGTAAGTCTGCTGAAACTGATTCAACTGCTGTTGAATGTGCAGCTCAGAAGAGCTGCTATTCAGTACCTCTTTAGCCAAGCGCAGCAGCCTTCGAGCCATCAACCAGATCGGCCAAACACTCTCGCTTGGCGGGGCACCTGTTTCTGGATGCATGGTGTCCTCCTTGAATCTAATGAATCAAGAAACCTGGCTCAGGGAACTCCGTCTGAGCCTAGAATCTAGTTTGCTAACAGGCTTTGTTAAACCCATTAAGCAGTGATCAGACCTTAAAGGCTCTGCTGGCAAAGCAGCCTTGTTCAATAAGAATTCTTTGTTGCATTTCAGCAATTCTAGATAATAAATCCGCATGCAGATTCTGTAAGACTTCAATCTCTTCTTCGGTTTCTTCTAAATTGATCAAAAGCGTAGCAAGAGCCCTTTGATTACCTTGGAACTGTGAAGGGCGATTTTGCAGCCAATGCTGGTAATTAGTGTGGTACATGGTCTGTCTCGAATAAAGTGCTTACACTTGTTCCCCTCTGAAGTTGTTGAGTGACCTCAACAAGCTTCTGTTGGAATCCACCAAAGCTATCTACTGTATGTCTTTTGTATCTTGGAGTTCACGCTTTCTCTTCGACACTAGGACTGCTTGCCGACCCGCCTGCCATTAGCTGAGCCAGCTGTTGCATAACTGTCTCTAGCATTCCACCTCAGCTGATGTTGGGAAAGGCAAGAAAGGCCAGTGAGGTAGCAACTTAATCCTGAGCTTAATCCTGCTCAGGTTGTTTCTAAATGTGAGGATGGACACGTTTACGGTCCCAGTTTTTATTTTAGATTGTAAGATTAGGAGCAGCCAAGGTCCAATTTAGCCTTTCCACCTCAATTGGCTCCCAACATGTCAATTTGCTGGTGTTCTTATGACCTTCAAGCCTCTGTCTAAGCCTAAGCGCAGTCGTGGTGTCATCCTCACTTCTCAGGGGTGGCACAAGTTGCAGCAGGCTAAACAAGAAGCTGAGGCGGAGCACAACTGGAGCCAGCACTTCACGCTTGAGCAACTGGGGGAGCGCACAGGACTCTCGCTACACACTGTCTCCCGTATCCTCAAGCGCGAGGAAGGGGTTGATAAGCAATCACTGGAGTATTTTCTACGGGCCTTTGGCCTGGAGCTGGATAAGGGTGACTGTGCCCGTCCTGTCCCACCCTTTGAAGAACTGGCCGCTCGACAAAGTAACCCCCAGCAAGACTGGGCAGAGGCAGCGGATGTGTCTGTCTTCTATGGCCGAAGCGAAGAACTAATCCAGCTGCGTCAATGGATTTTGGAGGAACACTGCCGCTTGCTAGCCCTGCTTGGCATTGGCGGCATTGGCAAAAGCAGCCTGGTTGTGAAACTGGCCCTGCAAATTCAGCCAGAGTTCGAGGCAGTGGTTTGGCGCTCGTTGCAGAACGCCCCTCCCCTAGAAGAGCTCTTGGGAAGCGTGCTGCAATTTCTGATGCGGGTGCAGGGAGAGGACACCCTCCTACCCGAAACCTTAGATGGCAGGGTGACCAAGCTGATGGATTGCCTGCGTTCCTCTCGCTGTTTGCTGATTCTGGATAACGCCGAAACGATTCTGGGCAGTGGCAGGCAAGCAGGGCAATGGCAAGAGGGTTATGAGGGCTACGGGCAACTGCTGAAGCGAGTGGGTGAGGTGCCTCACCAAAGTTGTGTGCTGCTGACCAGCCGAGAAAAGCCCCGCGAGATCGCCCTGCTTGAAGGCGAGCGGTTACCAGTGCGGTCGTTGCAATTAGCTGGCCTCAAGCCCGCTGATGGACGAGAGCTGTTCCGGAACAAGGGGCAATTTACCGGTTCAGAGGCCGAGTGGAACAAGCTGATTGAGCACTATGGCGGCAACCCACTAGCGCTGAAGCTGGTGGCCGCCGCAACCCACGAACTCTTTGACGGCAGAATTGCGGGGCTACTGGAGTACGCAGAGCAAGGCGTCTTGGTGGTTGAGGATATCCGGGACCTGCTGGAGCGGCAGTTTAACCGCTTGTCAGAAGTGGAGCAGGAGGTGATGTACTGGTTCGCTATAAATCGGGAGCCTATCTCTGTCGCAGAACTCAGCGAGGATGTGGTCAGCGCAACCTCAAGACGAGAACTGCTCGGTGCCGTGAACTCGCTGCTAAGGCGCTCCCTAATTGAGCAGAGTGCGGCCCGATTCAATCTTCAACCCGTGGTGATGGAATATGTCACCGAGCGGCTAGTCAAGTCGATTTGCCATGAGATTACAACCCAGAATCTAGAGCTTTTACGGACTCACGCTCTGATTAAAGCCCAGGCCAAAGACTATGTGCGCGAGATGCAAGGGCGATTGATCGTTGAGCCTGTGATGGAGTGCCTGCTTATGGCCTTGGGCAGCCACCGAGGAATTGAGGGACGGCTGAAGGAATTGCTAGTGCAGCAGCGGGAGCAGGCTCCTCTACAACCTGGCTACGTTGGGGGTAACGTTCTCAATCTGCTAGTGGCGTTGGGCACAGACTTGAGGGGCTATGACTTCTCAAACCTCACAGTTTGGCAAGCCTCGTTGCAGGGCGTCAATTTGCCTCAAGTCAATTTCGCGCATGCGGATCTAGGCAAATCTATTTTTAAAGGGACTCTCGGTGCTGTTTTTGGGATTGCCTTCAGCCCAGACGGCGAACTGTTAGCAACGGGAGATGCTGAGGGTGGCGTCCGGGTCTGGCAAGTAGCAACGGGCAAGCCACTGTCAACCTTTGG
Source organism: Leptolyngbya sp. FACHB-261 (assembly GCF_014696065.1). Taxonomy (NCBI): domain Bacteria; kingdom Bacillati; phylum Cyanobacteriota; class Cyanophyceae; order Leptolyngbyales; family Leptolyngbyaceae; genus Leptolyngbya; species Leptolyngbya sp. FACHB-261. The sequence goes on from NZ_JACJPL010000011.1 coordinate 11,140, forward strand.
CGAACACACAGGTTGGGTGTGGTCTGTAGCCTTTAGCCCCGATGGGCGGCTACTGGCTAGTTGTGGCGAAGACCAAACCGTGAGGCTTTGGGACGTCAGCAGTGGTCAATGTCTGCAAACCCTGCATGGGCACCAGAGTTCAGTGTGGTCTGTAGCCTTTAGCCCCGATGGTCGGACGCTAGCTAGTGGCAGCGACGAATGCTCGGTGAGCCTGTGGCAAGTCAGCAGTGGCCGTTGTCTGCGTACCCTCCAAGGCCATACAGGTCGGGTGCTCTCAGTTGCCTTCAGCCCCGATGGCCAGACGCTGGCTAGCGGCAGTGATGAGCCCTCAGTGAAGCTCTGGGAGGTCAGTAGTGGCCGTTGTCTCAACACTCTGGAAGGACATACTGACCGAATTTGGTCAGTCACATTCAGTCCAGATGGCTCGACCTTAGCTAGTGGCAGTGCCGACGACACGATCCGCTTATGGGAAGTCACAACAGGGCAATGCCTGGGCACTCTGGAGGGGCATACTGATCGGGTACGCTCTGTTGCCTTCCACGCCGAGGGACATATCCTCGCCAGTTCCAGTGATGACCAGGCGATTAAGCTCTGGGAGGTCAGCACGGGGGAATGTTTCAGCACCCTGCGTGGGCACACCGATCCTGTCTTTTCAGTGGCTTTCAATGTCGATGGCAGCACCCTCGCCAGCGGCAGCAGTGACCAGACGGCAAGGCTCTGGGATTTCGACAGCGGTCGCTGTCTAAGAACGCTCCGAGGCTATACCAATTCTGTCTACTCGGTTGTGTTTCATCCCGAAGGCGACAGACTGGCTAGCGGCAGCACTGATCAGACGGTGCGGCTCTGGGAAGTTGGCACCGGGCAGTGCCTAAAAACCCTGGAGGGACACAACGGCTGGGTGCTATGCGTCGCTTTTCATCCAGAGGGACATCTACTAGCCAGCAGCAGCGCCGACCAAACGATTCGCCTGTGGGACGTGAGCAGTGGGCGCTGCCTCCACACTCTGGACGGGCACTCAGGTTGGATCCAGTCGGTCCGCTTCAGCCCGGATGGGCACTTGCTCGTCAGTGGTGGCGACGATCAAACCCTACGTTTATGGGACGTGAGTAGTGGCGAGTGTCTCAGCATCTTGAGGGGGCACAGCAATTGGGTTTGGTCGGTTGCCTTCAGTCCCAACGACCAGCTATTAGCAAGCGGCAGTGAGGATCAAACGATTCGTCTGTGGGACGTGAGCAGTGGCCAATGCCTGAGCACTTTGCAGGGACATGCCAGTCGAGTTCAGGCCGTTCGTTTTAGCCCCGATGGTCGCACCCTAGCTAGTAGCAGTGGCGACCAGACGATTCGTCTGTGGGACGTGAGCAGTGGCCAATGCCTGCAAGTTTTTCATGGGCATGAAAATACAGTCTGGTCTATCGCCTTTGACTCAGAAGGCCGACAGCTGGCGAGCATCAGCTTGGACCAAACGATTCGCCTCTGGGAGGTCAGCAGTGGCCAGTGCCTCAGCGTGTTAGAGAGGCTGAACAATCCAGTCCGCTCGTCCATTGCTTTCCAACCTGCCAAGCTGCAAGTGTCTCGAAAGGGTGCAAAAGTAAAGGGCGAAGATTCTAGTTCTGGAACCAGAGACGGAGCCAGCAACAGATCTACAGAACCAATGCTTGGCAGCTTACTGGTTAGTGGCAGCCACAATGGAGCGCTCAAGCTTTGGAACTCTCAGACGGGGCAGTGCCTGAAAGTGCTCAATCCTGAGCGGCCCTACACTGGCATGAATATTACTGGTGTCACGGGTCTAACAGCACTGCAGAAGGCAGCCTTAAAGACTCTGGGGGCCGTGGAAAGTTAAATAGTTACTTGTCAAAATATTAGGACTTGGCGGGTCTCCAGGCGAACTCGATCGACAAGGCTGGGGCTCTCGACGTAGTCGAGAAATACCCAGAGACACTTAGGGTCAACAGGCTTGAGACCAAGAAGCTATGGCTAGCAAACTGAAACTGACCTAGCTGCTTAGCTGGTATAAACTGCGATTGCGCTACTTGCGTAGGGCAATGGGTGGGTCACAACCTGGATTAATTACCTTTTGCAAGAAATGATTAATAGAGAACAATGTTTAACACTCTTATCGCTTCTCTCAACTTAGTGCTGATGGCTAGTTCTCCCACCTTGTTACCTAGGGGGACGGAGCTAGCTTCAGAGAAACAGTCCTGGCAGGTGGCTCAAACTTACTATCCTCCCGACCGTGGTGCACCACCGAGCACATCGGGAGGCGCAACTCGTAGCTCCTGCGTGAGCGGCGATAAGCCTTTAACTGCCTTGGTTGCGGCTGATAGACCTGGCCTAACTACCTTGGCCCGTCCCAGCTTCTTCCTGTATGTGCCTTCCACCCAGGCTCAAACGGCAGAGTTCGTGCTGAAAGATGACAGTGGCGATGAAGTTTACCGGACCATACTTTCCCTGCCCAGCCAGCCTGGTGTCATGAGTTTCAGCTTGCCTGCCAACAGCCCAAGTTTAGAAGTTAACAAAGATTACCGGTGGTACTTCTCGCTGATTTGCCAACCCGAAAATCGGCTGGAGGATGTTTTTGTGAGTGCCTGGGTGCGACGGGTGGTGCCTAGTCCGGCTTGGTTGGGTGAACTGAGACAGGCTGCTCCCAAGGAACGCTCAGACCGCTATGCCCAGGCCGGTTTTTGGAGTGATGCGCTAGCCATCTTGGCGGAGCTGCGACGTACCAGCCCACAAGACTCAAGCTTGGCGGCAGCCTGGAATAGGCTTTTGCAGGCTGCCAACTTAGGAATCTTAACGGACGCGCCGCTCCTCTCAGGGCCGCGTTGATACCAAAGTTGGTACGAAAGCAGATTGAAGGATCAGCAAACCAAACTGTTATACCAACTCACTTTTTAAGCGCTATACATTGACCCCTCCCGACCTCCCCTTAGCAAGGGGAGGTGCCATAGGCGGTGGGGTTTGATTAGTAGCGCTCATTTAGAAAATTGGTATTAGGACTAGTAGGTGTGCCTAGCAGGGGCACTGAATTTGTCTTGAATACCTGACTTTAGCGAGCCTTTTGGCTCCTCAGTGCGGAGGAGGGGACCCAACCCGTGTTTAATTGGGTTTTACCTGCGCTGTTGCCACCCAAGCGTGGGCTCTAGTGGACTTCAGAGGAGGTTGATAACCTGTCATGCACTGCCCCCGTGCCTGCAGCCTAGCTCGGTCTTGGCTCTTGATTAGTGTCGGCGCTCTAGCTGGGTCTCTGCTGTCCGAACCCGCATACGCGCAACGTCCTCCTCAATTGGATCTGCCCCAACCTCAGGAACGTCCTCGTCAATTCAATCTGCCTCGACCTCAGGACGTTTTTCCGGCTCCGGCTCCGGCTTTGCCCGAGCCACCCCCGCCTGAACCCCTACCCCCACCTGCCGAACTACTGCCGCTCCAGCCTGGTGCACCGGAATTGTCTGAGCCACCTTCTGGTCCTGTGCCCGAGAGGATTGTGGTTCGTGAGATTCGCGTGGTTGGCAGTACCGTCTTCAGTGCTGAGCAGTTGGCTGCGATCACTGCTCCCTTTACCAATCGCCCCATTGCATTTTCGGAGTTGCTGCAAGCCCGCTCTGCAATCACCCAGTTTTACATTGACCAAGGCTACATCACCTCTGGCGCTTACATTCCGGCGGAGCAAATGATCCGCGATGGTGTGGTGACCATACAGGTGATTGAGGGCAGCGTTGAATCAATCACCGTCAGTGGTACGACCCGCCTGAACCCAAACTATGTCCGCAGCCGCCTGGCTCTCGCTGCTAAAGCTCCCCTCAACCGCAACCGCTTGCTTGAGGCCTTGCAGGTCTTGCAACTGGACCCCCTAATTGCCAACCTATCAGCGGAATTATCTGCCAGTACGCGCCCAGGCAACAACTTACTAGAAGTTCGGGTGAGCGAGGCCGACTCGTTCAATACTCAATTCGGGGTGGATAATGGCCGCTCACCGAGTGTGGGCACGCTCCGAGGCCGCGTTCAGTTTGATGAAGGCAATCTACTGGGCTTGGGGGACAGGATCAGTGCTGCTTACACGCTGACTGAAGGCAGCGATGCGGTGGATGTTAGCTACACGCTGCCCCTTAGCCCTCGCAACACAACTTTCAGCCTGCGCTACAGCCATGGCGACAACGATGTGATCGAGGAGCCTTTCAATGCGCTGGGGATAATTTCCCGTTTTGACGTCTACGAGTTCAGCCTGCGCCATCCAATTCTGCAGACTCCGACTGAGGAAGTTGCACTGGGCATCACAGCCTCGCGGCAGGAGACTGCCACTGAAGTTTCGCTGAATGACATTGGTCCCTTCCCGATCTCGCCGGGGGCCGACGAGAAGGGACGCACACGGGTTTCGGCCTTGCGCTTCTTTCAGGAGTGGACCCAGCGTAGTAGCCGGTATGTGTTGGCGTTTCGTTCGCAGTTTAGTCTTGGCTTGGATGTGCTGGATGCAACGATCCGGCCAGACCCGCCTGACAGCCGTTTCTTTTCCTGGCGTGGGCAGGGGCAGTGGGTGCGCCTGCTGGCACCAGATACGCTACTTTTACTGCGCGGCGACTTACAATTCGCAGGTCGGACGCTGGTGCCCTTGGAGCAGTTTGGCCTTGGGGGCCAGGACAGCGTGCGGGGCTATCGCCAAGATGAGTTGCTGACCGATAATGGCCTATTTGCTTCAGCGGAAGTGCGGTTGCCCGTGCTACGGGTACCAGAGATTGAAGGTCTTTTGCAGGTGGCGCCGTTTGTGGATGTGGGGACAGGTTGGAACCTCTCCGGTCAACCCAATCCAGAGCAGCAAACACTGGTCTCGGTCGGTCTAGGCCTGCGCTGGCAGATGGGCGATCGCCTGACCGCTCGCTTTGACTGGGGAATTCCTTTGATCTCAGTAGATTCGCCAAACCGAACGCTGCAAGAACAGGGGCTTTACTTCTCGCTCAACTGGAGTCCCTTCTAGCAAATGCTTCGGATGTTGGTTGCTTTATAGGATTTGTTTATGCCTATCTCTGAAAGCCTCAAACACTTCTTATGCATGCTTGTTCAATCAGCCCGAAGTGTTGGCCCAAAGTGAGCAAGCTTCGACACTTAGTGTCGAAGCTTGCTCAGAGCGCTGAATTCTTCGGCCTCTGTACAAGTCAGTAGACACCTGTACAGACTCAACCAGTTTAGCTTTGGCCTTCGTCAGCTCTGGTATTGGTATTGCGGGCACTCCCCAATAAACTTTCTTATTTAGAACTAAGAGGGTCTCCGCTTTTAGAAGGCAGCTTTAGAAGGCCGCAGCTGTTGAGGCGATGACATCCAGAAATCCGGCTCCTAACCAAGATTGTTGAGGCTGTGCTGTCTCCGCATCCTCAGGCATTGGCAGTGCCCTTGCAACCCTGCAGTTGGTGAATGATAATGATCAGTCAGCGGCAGCCCTGATGGCTGGTCCTATCAGATATTGGCCTAGCCAGACACGAAGGCTGAGGCCCGGTGCCGTGTTCTACTGGCATTGCTCCAAACCGCCAGTACAGCCAGCCCTATTATTGGGCTTATCGGGCGCTGTCTATTCTGCTGGGAAATTAGCTCTAAGATTCTAGAACTTCACGACAACGCCAATGTGGGCAAAGCTAAGACAGAAAGCCTGGCGATGGCGGGGAGTCTGGGTTGTGGCTCCCAGTATGGCAGGGCTGCTAATTGCGCTACGCCTAACCGGCTGGCTCCAGTTTTGGGAATTGGCTGCCTTCGACCAATTCTTCCGCTGGCGTCCTCCGGAACTGCCTGATCCTCAGATTGTGATTGTAGGAATCGATGAGGCTGACCTACAAAAAATCAGGCATTGGCCTGTTTCCGATGAGGTGCTAGCTCAGCTGCTGGAAAAACTGAAGCAACAAAAACCGAGTGTGATTGGTTTAGATCTCTACCGAGATTTGCCGGTTAATCCAGGGCATCAGAAGTTAGTAAAAGTGTTCGCCTCAACGCCAAATTTAATTGGCGTTGAGAAAGTTGTTGGCGGGACTCGTCGAGAAGTCACAGCAGTTGCAGCGCCGCGAGAGTTGGCAGAGCGCGGTCAAGTCAGCGCTGCCGATATGGTAGTTGATGCTGATGGCAAAGTGCGTCGGGGCTTGCTGTATCTGACTAAAAAAGATCAAACCATTGCCACTGGTTTGGGCCTGAGATTGGCCCAGATTTATCTAGAAACAAAAAATGTCAGGCCACGTCCAGCAGCGACAAATCCACAGCATTTACAGTTGGGTGAAGCTGTGTTTGTGCCCTTTGCTGCCGATGATGGCGGTTATGTTCGCACGAGTGCTGAAGGCTATCAAATTTTGCTCAATTTGCGCGGGCCGCGCCGGAGTTTTCGCACAGTCTCAATGAGCGATGTCCTGGAGGATCGAGTCCCACCCAATCTATTTCGAGGTCGCATCGTTTTAGTGGGCACGGTTGCAGAGAGCCTTAGGGATGTTGCGCAAACGTCTTATACCAGCCCCTTGACCGGTTCTCCTCGGATGATGGACGGTGTGGAGGTCCATGCCAATCTAGCCAGTCAGTTGGTCAATTCTGCCTTAGGCCAGCGACCCTTGATGAGAACTTGGCATGAGCCTTTGGAGTGGCTTTGGATTTTGGGCTGGTCGATTTTTGGCGCCGCTCTAAGTTGGCAATGGCGTTTAGCTAGAAACAGAAGCACATCCCTGCAACTAGCCAAAACAGCAGTTGGTATTTTGATTGCAGAGGGTAGTCTGTTGGGGGGTGGCTATTTAGCTTTTTTGCAGGGTTGGTGGTTGCCGGTGATACCGCCAGCAATTGCTTTGGTCGGCTCGGCAACCATTGCCATTGGCTTAATGGCAAGAACTGCTGCTGAAGTTCGCAAAACTTTTGGCCGCTATTTGTCAGACGAAGTCGTTGCTACCCTACTAGAAGCTCCTGAAGGCTGGAGCCTTGGTGGTGAACGCAAAAAGGTCACGATTCTGATGTCTGACTTGAGGGGCTTTTCCTCTCTGGCAGAACGCTTGCCGCCGGAGCAGGTCGTCGCCATGCTCAACATCTATTTGGAGAGCATGGTGGATGTGATCATGCATTACAACGGCATTATCGACGAGATCATTGGCGATGGAATTTTAGTCATTTTTGGTGCGCCGACCCAGCGTGAAGATGATGCTGCTAGAGCGGTTGCTTGTGCGGTTGCAATGCAATTAGCGATCGACAAAGTGAATACTCAGAATGAAAAATTGAAGCTGCCCAAAGTAGAAATGGGCATTGGCATCAATACTGGCGAAGTCGTGGTAGGTAATATCGGCTCGCAAAAGCGAGCTAAATATGCGGTCGTAGGCAGTTGTGTGAATCTCACAGCTCGCATTGAGGCCTATACGGTTGGCGGTCAAATTCTGCTCTCAGAATTTACCTTCCAAGAGATCGCGCCACTCTTAACCATCAATCAATCGATGCAGGTCGAACCTAAAGGCTCAACTGGGCCAATTACGGTCTATGACTTGGGTGGCATTGGTGGCAAATACAACCTTTTTCTGCCCTCCTTGACAGAGACGCTCTGCACCTTACCGCAGAAGTTTCCCATCCAATACACGGTTCTCGAAGAAAAACGGCTCTTAGGAGCTGTAGTCAACGCCTACGTAACTGAGTTGTCAATTCGAGGGGCCAAAATCAACTCGGCTCAGAGCATTCATACTTTGAGCGATCTCAAAATCAACTTGCTGCTTGGATTAGATGGTGAGGAAGTCGGCAATATCTACGCCAAAGTTATTTGTCAATCAACTGATGACAACGGTTTTTACGTTCGCTTTACGGCCATACCCCCACGAGAAGCAGCCGTTTTAAGCAATTTGATCGTGAACGGGTTGCCCAAAGGACCATCTTCCCCTGTTGCCTGAGCTCACGACTCGCTTCATGCTTGTTTGTCTCATGCTTTTTGTCTCATGCTTATTGAAGGCGGCGCAGTTGCCGCTTTTGCTCTACTGTTCTCAACAATTGCTCAAAGGCTGTAGTTGATTGCTGTATCCCCTGCAAGAGCAATTGATCAGCAATCGCCTCTAGCGAAAGCCCCAACTGCTCTACTTGCGCTAAAGTTTGTTGCGCAATTTCTAAATTGGTGTTTAGGCCAGCTTCGAATTGCTCACCGTTGCAACCTTCATGGATAGCAGCGGCAGATAGAGTAACTACTGTGCCTGAACCTAGGAGGGATTCCAGGTAAAACCACCGGCGAGCTTGATTGTTATCAAGGCCAATGTCAGCCCAAAGTAAACGCTGGGGTTGGCCACCCAAAGTAGCCAGATTCTGCCAACGGGCACTCTGATGCAGGGCCTGATAGCGCTGATAAATGACCTTAGCCTGAGCTGTTGCGACCTGACCCAACAGACTCGACAGCAGCTCCTGCTCTTGGGGCTCGCTAGCCTGATCGAGTCGAGTTCTCAGCAGGGTGTCAACGCTTTCATCTAGACGACCCACCGAGAAACTGACAACACTAGCGACCTTGCTAAGGTCACCGCCCTGCATGGCGAATAACTCCAATCCCCTTAGATAAGCCTGGGCAACCTGCTCATAGACCTGCGGCGAAAATAGCAGCGTCACATTAACATTCATGCCTTGGCCAACCAGTAACTCCAGAACTGAGAGCGTGGCTGGCGTGGCTGGAATTTTGAGCATTAAGTTAGACCAGCCTACGGTCTGCCACAATCGCTGGGCCTCACTGAGAGTCCTTTGGGCATCGAACATGCACTCAGGAGACAAATCCAGGTTGACGTAGCCATCGTAGCGATGGGTCTGATCGTGGACGACCTTGAGCAAATCAGCTGCCATTTGCGCATCTCGAATCACGATGTATTCGTAGAGCGCACGCACATCCAAGTCAGGATGGCGCTCCATGGCTCGAAAGTCCTGATCGTAATGAGGACTGTCAAGGCCTTGCTCTAAGCCGGTGAAGTTTAGAAGTAGCCCTTGCAGATCGTGCTGGGCAACAAGCTGCGGCAACCGGCCCCTGATAATCGAGCCGCGTTCAAACCCGTCGAGCCAAACCGACTGTCCGTGACGGCGGAGATGGCTTAGAAGGCACATGGGTTCAGTAGAAAGCATTAGAAGAGACCAGGCAACTTGGGCCTTGGTGATTGAGGGAGATGATAGAGGCAATTGCAGCGAAAGTCGGCTAACAGATAGCGGCTAAGCCAATAGAATCGGCTCAGGCCCGCAGTCCAGTACATAGGCCAGCCCATAGCCCAGCCCAGCAATGGATGTTTAGGCATCACCACAGTGCTCCTCTTAAGTCAAACCAGACGTTATGCATTACTCGTAGGCAGATGATGCCGGTTGTGTATTAGAACTGATAGTTCTTGAGGTAAGCCTCAGGTTTTAAAGTCTTTAATGAAGGGTTAAAAAAAAGGATTTGCGCAAACCCACGCCAACAATTACTTTTAGTTTTCCATCCCAAACTGGTCTTGAACAGGCAACATCAACCCAAACCATTGCAACTTAAGCGTTGCTGTGTACTCGCCAGAAAGGTTTTAGAAATCTAGGCTCAGCGTTTCCAGGTTCACTTACGAAGGCAGGCCAGAGGTTGGTTCAGTTCTGCAAAAAGGGTTGAACACTAGCTCATTCATGGCTAGGTGTGGAGTATTCAGCGACAGAAACAGCTTGCGCAATCTGTGCTAAGTTCGCTACGGCAGGACTGGGGAGAGTCGCTACTCTCGCTTGAGGCTCAAGCCAAATCCTGGCTACTTATTGGACTCGGCTGCAAAATCTGTATGACTTCCTGCTCCTCCGGTTGCCACCACGATCACGCTTCTCTGTCTAAACCTCGTCCTCAGCTCTGGCTCACTCTGTTGCTGGTTGCCGGGTTTAGCCTGACTGAACTGGTGGGAGGCTGGTTTGCTCACAGTCTGTCGCTGATGGCGGATGCTGGGCATCTAGCGACGGATGCGCTGTCCGTTGGCACAGTGATGTTGGTGTTGTGGTTGCATAGGAGCAGTCAGCATCACAGTTCAGGCTCTCTTCTGCTAGAGAACCGCATTGCGCTGCTGAGTGGAGTGGTCTTGCTGGGACTATCTCTGGCTATTGGTTTAGGCGCGTTGGCGAAACTGACAGGCTACTTGCCTGCTGAGCCTATTGCCAGTTTGCCGACGTTGGTGCTGGCTGGCTTGGGTCTGCTGGTGTGTCTGCTGAATCTGGTGCTGTTGCATCCCCACAGCCATGACAGTTTGGGCTTGCGCAGTGTGTTTCTGCATATTCTGATGGACGCTCTGACTTCATTGGGGGTCTTGGTGGCAGCAGTGCTGGTTTGGACGTTGGATTGGCAGTGGGCGGACAGCGTGATGGGCCTGATGATTGGTGCCCTGATGTTGCCCACTGCCTGTTCGTTGGTTTGGCAGAGTTGGCGAACCCTGAAGCCCTACGCGATGGTTGAGTCTTAGGAGCTTTTTACGCGATCTCCGATGCTAGTTAAACATTTGGCTTGCCAACTTGCTGCCGCAAAGCTGCCTGAATGAGGCCAGCCGAAAGGTTATAGAGAAACTGTGGAGGACGGCCTATTGCGGTTGGCACCTCTAGCTTTTCTAAACGTTGGCTGGCTTCGAGATTGAGCATCATTTGGCGGATGGTGAGTTCTTCTAGGCCGGAGTCTCGCACCAGTAGAGACATGGGAATGTTGGCGCGACGGCTACGCGACTCGGTGTAGTTGGCAATCACTAACAAGATCATTTTGGGCGGCGCAGGCAAACAAACCTCACGGGAAATGTAATCCCAGAGGGCAAGGCGAATTTTGCTCATGGTTTGGCTAATTTTTGGGATGGGATTTAGGGGGACGATAGTGAATCGTCCCCGTCCTTCGAGCAAAGCCCCCCGTGCCGTTGTAGCGAGACCTGGAGCTAAAATAACTCAGCTTCCAGACTGGCTGGTTCAGTTTGGGAGTTAGTCACCTGGAAGGCCATACGACTTCCAGGTGGCGTTATATCACCGAATTGGGATGAAGATACCGCACCTGCCCGTGCAGGTCAAGATGTCTCACATAAAACTTTCTCCTTTGAGTGTTATGTCAAGCTTTCGGTGCAAACCTATACGTTTTTACACATCAGCGTTACCCATCCACTTGTTGACCCACCTGTCGAATTAGTAATCATGTGGGTACTCTTGTGTTTGGCCAGTTATGCACGGAGAGCAATATGGGATTCACCGAGGACGTTGCAAAGCTTTCTGAACAAGTCCACAAGCGTTCAGAACAAGTTGTTGGTGAAGAGAGTACCAAGATGGCACTCATCATCCCTTTTCTAAGTACTTTAGGCTACGACGTGTATGATCCTACGGAGGTTATGCCTGAATATATTGCAGATTTTGCTGTTAAAAAAGCAGGGCAATTTGAAAAGGTAGATTACGCCTTGTCTATTAGTGGCACTGTCGTCATGTTAGTGGAAGCCAAAGCCCGTGGGCAAAAGGCTGAGGCGCATGATGGACAACTAAGCCGCTATTTTAACGGTCTTCCTGCAACAAAGGTTGCTATCGTCACCAATGGTGTTGAATATCGTTTCTTCACCGACTTGCGTGACAAAAATATTATGGATAAAGAGCCGTTCTTTGGTTTTAATATACTGAACTACAGCTCAAAAGATATTGAAAGCTTAAAGCTTTTTCACCACGACAACTTTGACGCTGAGACTATCGGCAGGCAAGCTGAGGAGATGGTTTATGTCGAGAGCATGACAGAACTTGTGGGGAATCAGCTGCGCTCTCCCTCGGAATCATTTATGCGTTTTCTTCTTGGCGAGCTTGGTATTGAAGGTCGAATTACTACTAAAGTTCTCGGAAAATTCGAGCCTATCATCAAAAAGTCAATCCAAAGTAGCCTGGTAGCAATGATGACTCGCTCGATTAGCCAGGAGATAGCTCACCCTGTCGAGTTAGACAAGCCTGCTCATCATGCAATGCTAGAAGAGATAGCAGAAGAGGAAATAGAGCCAACATCGGATGGCCCGCAAGTAGAGACAACGGCAGAGGAACTTGAAGCCTTTGAGAAGGTTAAAGCAGTTGCTCTAACTTCTAAGGCGTATAACCTAGAAGTTAAACATAAGGATGTTGTTTCTTACTTTGGTGTCAATGTCGGAAAATCTAGCTGGTGGTTCTTGAGATTTTATCTGTCACCTAAGAAAAAGAGCTTTATTACTCGCTTGTCTTTAGATGAAGTCAAATCTTTAGCTCCAGATGCTGAAGTCCAAGAAGTGTCAGCTTCACTAGGCGACGCAGTATCCAAGGTAATAATCTCCTCTATCGACGATTTAGATGTGCTTGCGCCACTAATTCTTAAATGCTACGAGACAGAAGCCTCCAGACACTAGTTTTTATGGAAGGAGTATAACTAGAGCAATACAACGGCTCATCATTTAGCCATCGTCCTTCTGTGATCTGATGAAGACCAGCGCCTCCTTGTGAGCTTGTCTAAATTCATCGGTGTCATACAGTTCTAAACTCATGGCAACGCTGGCGGAGAGGCTGGCAAAAACGTAAGGAAAGTCCTAGAGGCAAGAAAAAGGGGAAAAGGTCGAGTAACTCTGCATTCCCCTTTTCTCAGTTCAACAGCTTGTGCTTTACTTAAGCACTGACCGCTTTTGAACGAATAGGGCGCTTGCGGTCAGACTTCTTCTTCAAACCCACGGCTTGGGCCTGATCGCTATCTGAACCGAACTGTCCCCGCACCACTTCTTTCATGGCTAACACAGCATTATGGAAGTTCCATTCAGCTAGACGAGCAGCATCCGCAGATGCTCGATACATCGCCTGCTTTTCGGTTTCCGCTTGCTGTTGGGTAATCATTGCCTGATAAGCTGCCTGCAATGCTTCTGCCGTTGCCTCAGCTCGGGTCGTTGTATATATTGGGATAGCACCAAGACCGTTAAGTGCATCAATGTCTAGGCTGATAAGCTGAGGAGACAGACGACGGTTGGTATTTTGTGGAAACATGATGAATGCTTGAGAATTAGACGACTCTGTTAAAGTGCCCCCAATCAGTGAGAACAACACATGTCTGCTCCCAGTTTTATTAGAACAGTCTAGGCAGTGGTCTTCTACTCAATCATTGATGCCAGGTGCTACTAGATAGGAGAACGTTCCACTGTTAATGGATCAAGCTGCACTCCGTAATTACCGCAATCATATCATTAGCAGATGAGCTGGCATTGACAATGATCGCCCCTGCATTGTCAATGTGTCGAGCTGCATTCAGTAGTTTCCGCAGTGACATTGCGAATGCACAGGGCTACAGAATTAATGTGTGTGTAAGAATAGTGTTGCATCCAGCCATTGAGTCTGGTGTATTCAACGCTCAGGCCTCAAGCTGGTAGGACTGTTTTTAAGCTTGGGTAGGTTAGAGAAATGGTGGAGATACCAGTGGATGTATGGATGCCAACTTAGTGATTTGTTATTTAAATAAACTGGTTTAAATAGATGGAGAGGATTGCGATGGAGGGGTTGTAGCTTCCTAGATAAGCATTGAAGCCTGTACGCTAGTTCTTGAATCTGGTTCGTGAGAATCAAAATCAGACATAGTGACGGAACTTACCCTGAGTTCCATCTTGATCAGAACGACCAACGCAAGACAGGGACGTTTGTCTGCAAATCAGAGTTGATGGCGTAGGATGGCAGGCAGGCATGCCGATCCCAGACGCTAACATAGGCTAGACATGGAGATTAACCTGCAAAGATTTTTTGATGCCTGCGATCCTAGCCGGACCCTAGCAGTCGGTAAATCAGAGGACCGACAGTACTACATTGACTTTGCCTCAGTGCGGGGCGGCAAGATAATTGATGCGCTGAAGCGAACCATCACCCGCCTATCGCCGGACCGTCCAACCTGCCAGCTTTTCACTGGGCATATCGGCTGTGGTAAGTCTACTGAGTTGCGTCGATTGGAAGCAGAGTTGAAGGACCAAGGATTCTATGTGGTCTACTTTGAGTCCACACAGGATCTGGATATGGCCGATGTAGATGTGACTGACATCTTATTAGCGATTGCTCGTCAGGTCGCATCAAACTTAGAGACCGTTGGTATCCGGCTCAAGCCAAGATACTTCGTGAATCTGTTCAACGAGATTGCCGACTTTTTGCAAACCCCTGTTGATTTTAAGTGGGAGGGAGAGTTCTCTTTGCCGTTCGGGCTCGGCAAACTTACTGCTGAGACGAAAGATAGCCCACAATTGCGCAGTCGTCTACGACAATTGTTGGAACCCCGCACCAACGGTATTTTGGACGCCATCAACAAAGAGCTGCTGGGCGTGGCAACTTTGGAGCTGAAGGAGCGAGGCCACACGGGGTTAGTGGTCATTATCGACAACCTAGACCGGGTGGATCCTCGACCCAAACATTCAGGGCGCTTGCAGCCAGAGTATCTGTTTGTAGACCGGGGGGAACAGTTGCGAAAGCTGAACTGCCATGTGGTTTATACAATTCCATTAGCTCTGATTTTCTCAAATGAAGCACAGATGCTGACGAATCGGTTGGGAGGTGGTGTAGCTCCTAAAGTTTTGCCAATGGTGCCGGTACAGGAACGTAGTGGCAAAACTGTTGAGGAGGGCATGAGGCTACTGCATCAGATGGTTTTAGCTAGAGCTTTTCCAGAGGCAACTTCAGCTCAGCGGCTGGGGGAAATCCACCAGATTTTTCATGAAGCCGCAACGCTAGATCGCCTCTGCTGTGTAAGTGGGGGTCATGTGCGTACGCTAATGGGGTTGCTATACCGGTGTTTACAAGAGGAAGATCCACCGCTATCCCGTAGCTGTCTAGAGCGAGTAGTCCGTGAACATCGAGATGCGTTAGCAATGGCGATCACAGAATCGGAGTGGGAGATGCTGAAGCGCGTGGTGCAGCAGCAGACAGTCAGCGGGGAGCAAGGACACGAGATTTTGCTGCGCAGTCTGTTTGTATTTGAGTATCCGGGAGAGGAGGGACGCTGGTTTGGTGTCAACCCGGCATTAGCAGAGACGGACAAGTACCGAGCTTGGTAGATGTGAGAGGCTCCAAGAATGGCAAACTCTAAAGGACGTGAGACAAAGGCTACTGCTAAAGAAATTGCCCAACGTAACGAGCAAGCCCTAGCAACTTTAGCCCGGACAATTAGTAGGCTTTGGGGGCGACGTTTTTCGTTGATTCTGGTCCGATGTAATTATGCTTGTCTACGGTCGCAACTAATACAGCAGTTGCAGACTATACTGCCTGCTCCTATTCCTGAATTTGTAGTGCCAGATTCAGCGAAGACTCTATACACCAGTCTTAAAGCTAAATTCGATCAGAGCCAGCCTCCAGCTTTGATGGTTTCTGGTCTGGAGTCAGTGAGAGCTCTAGATGATTTACTGACTTCAACTAATTTAGTTCGAGAGGAGTTTCGTACCAATTTTAAATTTCCTCTTGTGCTTTGGGTAGATGATCAGGTGCTGAGCAAGCTGGCAAGACTAGCGACCGATTTCAACAATTGGGGAGGGGTACCTCTGCGCTTTGAATGGGAGCCAGAAGAGTTGATTCACTCTTTGAAACAGAGAGTAGATGAGCTGTTTGTAACAGTCCTAAATCAATCGTTAGGGGGGATTGTAGACGATTTAATCCTGAGACTTGGAAAGGGCAATGACCATCGTTGGGAACTGGAGCTAGCTCTAGCTGACTTGAAGAGCTATGGGCTGACGCCAGAACCAAGTTTGGAGGCCAGTCTGGAATTTTTTCTAGGGCGAGATGATCATGCCAAGGACCAAGTAGACTCAGCTCTGGATCATTATCAGAATAGCCTAAGCTTTTGGCAGCAGAGTAACGATCTAGAACGTCAGGGCTGTTTGCTACTCCATTTAGGCTTATGCTGGCGTTTGAGGGCAATTCAGAGGCAGTCTAAAACTGACCGGGATCTCCAATGTGCTAGGGATTACCTGCAAGACTGCCTGGAGAAATTTCAACAAGTCCAACGGCTAGATTTAGTGGCACGATTCATTCCAGCTCTTGGAGAAGTGCTGCAAAAACTTAACCAATGGGATGACTTAGAAATACTCGCTCACAAGGCTCTAGCCCTACATCGAACTTATTCTGATCCATTGAGACTTGCCTTCGATTATGGGCTTCTGTCAGCGGTGGCTTTGGATCGGAAAGACTGGTATAAAGCTAAGCAAAACGCGGAAATTGCACTTGATACTTTGGCAAGTACTAAGTGCAGTGTTGCACCTAAGACGCAGGAGCCCAGCTTGAACTGGGTGAAGCATT
This sequence comes from Leptolyngbya sp. FACHB-261, assembly GCF_014696065.1. Taxonomy (NCBI): domain Bacteria; kingdom Bacillati; phylum Cyanobacteriota; class Cyanophyceae; order Leptolyngbyales; family Leptolyngbyaceae; genus Leptolyngbya; species Leptolyngbya sp. FACHB-261. Next base: position 27,352 of record NZ_JACJPL010000011.1, read on the forward strand.
ATCATCGAGGACTTTACTTGCTGCTGCTGGCACAGGCGCAAAAGCATCTGGGTCAGGTCCAGGAGGCAAGGCAGAACCTAGAAGTGGCTAGAGCTGAGAGCGACCTCCAGTATGACCCTCAGTATTATTTGCAAATCCTGGACGAATTGCGACAACTTTACTTTGCTCAGAAACATTACCTAGAAGCCTTCGAGATCAAGAGGGAGCAGCGCTCGATTGAGCAGCAGTATGGTTTGCAAGCATTTGTAGGAGCGGGGCGTCTTCAGCCCCAACGACAGGCCCGTTCGTTGTTGAATCAGGTTAAAGGTCAAGAGATAGCACCTAAGGAAATCTCAGCTCTTGGCCGACAGCAGGACGTAGACCGCCTGATTGAGCGAATTAGCCGAGACGACTGCAAGTTAACAGTTATTCATGGCCCATCGGGAGTAGGTAAAAGCTCTGTAATCGAGGCTGGATTGATTCCTGCGTTGGAGCAGAGAGAAGTGAGTATTGCTGCTGCCTCACCAGTTCTGCTTCGAGCCTATACTGATTGGGTTAGAGCATTAGCCAAGGCCTTGGGGGAGACCCTCCAATATAAAGGCGTTACTCTCGACTTGGTTCCTGAGTCAACTATTCAGATTCTGGAGCAACTGCGTAAAAACGAGAGCCGAAAATTGTTAATAGTTCTGATTTTCGATCAGTTTGAGGAGTTCTTTTTTATTAATCAGGATCAGGAGGCAAGGCAAACTTTTTTTGAGTTTCTAGGTGATTGTCTAAATTTGCTTTACGTAAAAGTGGTTCTGTGTCTACGGGAAGATTATCTACATCACCTACTAGAATTTGAACGCTTTACTGAGCTGGGAATTATCAATAACGATGTGCTGAGCCGGAGCAATCGCTACTACCTGGGCAACTTCACACCTGTTGATGCAGAGCAGGTCATAAAAAGCCTTACAGAGCGAGCAGGATTTCGACTAGAGCCTGTACTTATTCAAACGCTTGTGACAGATCTCGCTAAAGAGTTAGGAGAGGTACGGCCAATCGAGTTGCAATTAGTGGGAGTGCAGCTCCAAGTTAAGGACATCACCACGCTGGCTCGGTACCAAGAGTGTGGCTCGAAAGAGGAATTGGTCAAGAGCTATTTAGCAGGAGTAATTGAGGATTGTGGGCCTGAGAATCAACAGGCAGCTGAGCTAGTTCTGTATTTGCTGACGAATGAACGAGGAACCCGACCTCTTAAAACACGGGCTGAGTTAGAAGCAGACCTACCACCAGTTGCTGAGCAATTAGATCTCATCCTGAAAATTTTAGTAAAATCGGGCTTAGTATTTCAGGTGCCTGGCCTTTCTGATGACTGTTATCAGTTAGCTCATGATTATCTGGTGTCTTTGATTTGTCAACGACAAGAGGCAGGACTTCTATATGAACTATCAGCAATAAAAGAGAAACAGCAGTTCACTGAGGAACAGCTCAATCACACATTGAAACAGTTAGAGCAGTCCTTGTATCAAGAGCAGAGACAACGAAAGCGAGCAGAAGCTGCCGAGCTTGAAGTGTTGTGTTCACTAGCTCAGGCTCTACTATTATCTCATGATCAGCTTGGGGCATTGCTATCTAGTATAAAGGCCTATAAGCAACTCAAGGAGACGGACGTACATTCCATCATTCGAGCAAAGGTGTTGGATGTACTACAACAAGTGGTCAATGAAATCCAAGAGAGAAATCGTCTAGAGGCGCATACTAACTGGATTAATAATGTAAAATTCAGCCCCACCGGTCAGATCGTTGCCTCTGCTAGTGGTGATAAGACTATCAAACTCTGGGGCCTTGATGGCACTTTAATACGCACCCTTCAAGGACATGATGCCGGTGTTTTTAGCGTAAGTTTCAGCCCGGATGGCCTAACTATTGCTTCTGCTAGTTTAGATAAGACTATCAAACTCTGGGGCCTTGATGGCACTTTAATACGCACCCTTCAAGGACATGATGCCGGTGTTTTTAGCGTAAGTTTCAGCCCGGATGGCCTAACTATTGCTTCTGCTAGTTTAGATAAGACTATCAAACTCTGGAGTCTTGATGGCACTTTAATACGCACCCTCCAAGGACATACAGATGGAGTCAGTTGGGCTGTTTTTAGTCCAGATGGCAAGACTATCGCCTCCGCTAGTGCTGATACAACTGTGAGACTTTGGAGCCTTGATGGTACTTTGCTGCGTACTATTCCAGCCCACGAACTTGAGCTTATGGCTGTCTGTTTCAGTCCGGATGGTCGAACTATTGTCTCTGCCAGCTCGGACAAAACTATCAAGATCTGGAGCCTTGATGGCGCTCTACTACGTACTATTCAGGGGCATAATGCTGGAATCTGGGGCGTGAGTTTTAGTCCAGATGGTCAAACCATTGCTTCTGCTAGTTTTGACAAAACCATCAAGATCTGGAGCCTCGATGGCACTCTCTTACACACCCTTCAAGGACATACAGATGGAGTCAGTTGGGCTGTTTTTAGTCCAGATGGCAAGACTATCGCCTCCGCTAGCGGCGATAAAACCATTAAACTCTGGAGCCTAAATGTTGATTTTCTTAAAACCCTTCAAGGGCACAGCGCTGGAGTTTGGAGTGTAGGTTTTAGCAATGATGGTCAGGTACTTGCCTCATCTAGTTTTGATAAGACCGTGAAGCTCTGGAGCTTTAATGGCGTCTCACTCGCTACTTTAAGAGGGCACGGTGGTTGGATCAACAGTGTCAGTTTTAGCCCAGACAGTAAAACTATTGCCTCCGCTAGTATAGATCAGACTATTCGGCTCTGGAGCCGGGACGGTATTTTATTGAACACCCTACGAGGGCACAGTGATTGGGTCAGTAGCGTGAGTTTTAGTCCGGATGGTCAAACTATTGCTTCTGCTAGTTTAGATAAAACTATAAAGCTCTGGAACTGCGATGGTGTTTTATCGCAGACTCTTTATGGTCATGAAGATAGAGTTAGGTATGTTAGTTTTAGTCCAGACAGTAAGGCCATTGTTTCATGTGGTGATGATAAAACCATTAAGCTCTGGAATCACGACGGTTCTCTGTTACTTACACTTCAAGGTCACGATGATTGGGTGAATAGTGTGAGTTTTAGCCCGGATGGACAAACTATCGCTTCAGCTAGTGAGGATAAGACTATAAGGCTATGGAGCTGTGATGGAATTCTGTTGTATAAACTTCAAGGCCACACTGCTAGGGTCTCAAGTGTCGCTTTCAGCCCAGATGGTAAAATCATTGCTTCTGCCAGCAGTGACAAAACCGTCAAACTGTGGGGATGTGATGGCAAATTACTTCAAACATTTAAAGGACACAGCTCCGGAGTTACCAGTGTCACCTTTAGCCCGGACGGTAGAACATTAGCTTCAGCTAGTAGTGATTCCACAATAATTTTATGGAACTTAGGCTCTTGGAACTCAGACATTGATGCTCTATGGTGCCGAGGTTGTAGTTGGTTACGCGATTACTTGAGAACGAATCCCAACGTCACCCTTGAGGATTGCCAACTCTGCGAGAGTATTGGAACCTAGTATCACTCTAAGTGGCTGTAAAAAATTGCTAAGCAGCACTCAAAAAACCTTTGGTCGAACCTAAAACTTTCAAGCAGAACTCTAAGTAGCATAGATTTTCATCTCTACCTGTCAGTTCTTCGGCCACGCAAAACCTTCCGTGTTGTGATGTGTTGGGAGCAGTGCAATTGAGTCATAGTCCATACTAAATCAAGTTGAACCGTAGCGGTGCCAGGTTCTATTTGCAATTGATCTTTAACTAGATGAGTGTTGCTGGACACATGGCGGTTGGACATTGAGCAGGAAGAAATATATCACTATCACGGCTAGCCTGCAATCCTATTCTCACAACCCAAAAAACTAGCTGCTCCGGAGCTACAAACTTCATGGGTACAGCCAAATCTTGACCTAAGCTTTATTCAAATAATTCTGCCAATCTCTATTATCTATTAGAACAATGTGAGTTGAGAGTTGGAAAGAATTTCATGAAGCTACTTCATGTCAAAAAAGTAATTGTTGCTGACAAAGTCAGGCTGGCTGGCACCGTAAAGCTAGAATCTTCTGAACAAGAAATAGAACTTTATTTCGAATATCCTGAAAGATTTGCAAACTTCGTAAATGAAAGCGCTGATGCTTTTGTTCCTGCTTTGCTGCTACCAGCAATGAGCAAGGGTGAAAATCTAGAAATTGCAGGGTCAATCTCCGAGAAACTCTTTCGGAATTTAGAAATCATACAAAACATATTTCATCAGTGGTATCCCTCCCACCTCAAGAAAGTTCTAGTTCATGCCGAGTCACTCACGAAACTAGAAAAGAACTCTAGTCAGAAAGTGGGCTCATTTTTCTCCCTAGGCGTAGACTCTTTCTACACTTTGCTAAAGCATGTAAATGCTAAAAATAATTCTGGCCCTGCTCTTTCTCATTTAATCTATATGAAAGGTCTAGAGCGACCTTTGCATGTATATAAGCATGGCCAAGAGCAGGAGGTGATTTCAAGAGTCACGGATGTCGCTAATCAAACAGGAACAGATTGTATTGTCGGTGAGACCAATATCCGTGATCATTTTCGGCTATCTTGGGGGCCTCATTATCATGGTGCCGGTTTAGCTTCAGTTGCCCTTTCCTTGTCCGCCGGTTTGGAGTCAGTTCTAATTCCATCAACGGATTTCTATAAGAATATTTTCCCTTGGGGCACTAGTCCGTTGCTTGACCATCTGTGGTCAACCGAAAAAACGAACGTCGTGCATGACGGTTCAGAGGCACAAAGGTCTGAGAAAATTATCTACTCCTTGGCCAAAGCGCCTCTAGCTATGAAACATCTAAGGGTGTGTACCAACAACGCAGGCGGGATGAATAATTGCGGCACCTGTCCGAAATGTGTGAGAACGATGCTGCCTTTAGTGATTTCTGGAGATTTAGACAAAGCAACAACCTTTCCAGACAGGCTGCCTAGTAACTGGACAAGAATTGTGCAAATCAACGAGGCCCATGATCTGCCTCATGCCGAAGTGTTTTTGCAGCTCGCCAAAGACTTCAATGCTGACAAAAAGCTCATCAAGGCCCTTGAAGACAAGATAGAAAACGGCAGAGCCGCCCTATTCTGCAAAGGCAGAAATTTTGCTGCAATACAAGCTTCAGTATTTCATTTCTATCTGATCAAACAAACCATCGATCTGATCAAGCATCCCCTCAAAAATACTTTGAAACGTATGTCAGTATTGGAGGCAGGACAGCGGTCACGCCTACGCCAGTCTTTAAGAGCGATGCTCAGCCTCGGTAAACGCGGGCCAAGTCGTCAACTTGAAGAACCTGCCATGCCTTCAGAGCCCACAACCAGAGAAGCTTGATCGCCTCATTGGGTCATTGTTTGCCAGACGCTATCCTCGCTCCCTTACCAATTTCCAGAGTGGTCGGTCAGGCATATTAAAACCAGGTTTTAGATCAGTGGCGTGCTCGTAGATAAGCTCTGATCTAAAGCCTTGTGCTGCTTCGAGCCTCTGTCGTAACTCCTCAGAAGGCTTGAAGAGGAATATCTCATTGAAGCCAGCAGGAATTTGAGGAGCTTCGTTGGGCTCAAACAGCAATTGAAACTGTACGTCCGGCTTAAGCAAATGGGCAAGAGGCATCATATAGTTTCCGAGGGTGCCTGCTTTGGCTGTCGCTCGAAAAATTACAAGGGGGCGATCAACCTTGTTAATAATGCGACTGATTGAGTAGGTGTCATAGTTGTGAATTTTGGTCCACCAGGTCTCTGCTGGAGAACTCACTGCACAAGACAAAACGCCAACCGAGAATAGAACAACCAGGCCGATCTGCCACGACTTCTGCTGCCACCTCTTGCCAGAACTGAGCTTGATTTGCGTAGCAATGCAGTAGGCAACAGCCAACTCGATGCCTAGCAGGCAAGGAATGAAATACCGAGTCATGCCCGAGCGCTGTCCCCCTGAAACCAAATCTGGCAGGATTAAAGCTAACGCTGTAACTCCTATTAGGGCCAAAATAAATAACCAGGCTCGTTTGGGCGCTCCGCGGCAGAGAAAGTAGATTGAATAGCTAACTAAAATTACGATTGGAACAATCAAATAAAGCAGAGGATCACGAAAGTTTAGAAGATAGCGACAATGGCGGCTATCTACAGGGAAACACCAGCCCCGATCCCAGTCGAAGAAGATACGGCTAAGGCTAAGCATCCAAGATTTAACCATCGCCTCTAGACTGGCTGGTGTATAGGCCCAAGATGTCATTCCCTTGATGCTAGAGCGGTTGGAGAAAGCCACCAAAACCCAGGGAAGAAATGCTAAGGCTCCCACCAATGATGCAAGAATATAAGCGGTCACCGTTTTAGTTAAACGAAAACCTTCTAGAGCCAATACATAGATCCCGTGGCTCAAGCTAACCAGTACTGAAAAGAGAAACGAATAAAGCCCTAAGGCCATCGCTATTGCATACATTCCCCAGCTGAGTTTAGTTTGAAGTCGTATTGCTCGTAGTAAGGCAACACTAGACAGTAAAGTTGTGACTGTCCACAAACTGTAGGGGCGAGCTTCCTGAGCGTATAGTACATGGAAAGGCGAAATGGCTAACAGGCCCACAGCTACCCATGCCACTGCTGGGGAGTCAAACAATTCTCGACACAGCCAATAAATGCAGGGAAAAGCCAGTAAGCTAATCAGCGCTGACAGGCTTCTGGTTGCCGTTACGGAATTGCCAAACCACTGTGTCCACAGCCGAATCAGCACGAAATAAAGTGGTGTATGCTGAGGTTCTTCAATTGCTAGTCCTCTCAGCGTATCAACCATTCCTTTTTCAGGATTAAGACGTTGATACTTCAATAAATCTTCGGTGCTAACCTCGCGCTTGTCGCGTAATTCTTGGATAACTTCTGGTTCCGTATAACCAGCAATTCTTAAGGAGGTAAAGTTCTCGTCAATCCAGTAAACTTTCCGATCGAGATGCACAAATCGGAAGAAGATACCCAAGATTAACAAGATAATGACTAGCAGTTGCAGTTGCTTTGATACAGGTTTCGATACAGGCTGCCTACTCTTGGTCGATAGATCTAGCATGACTATCACTGGCTATACGGTATCGAGCATCCTTCGGATACCCATCATTACTACCAGAAACCTTCTGGAATGACTGCTAGATCACAAAACGAAATATGAGCGCAGCAAAAAGCCCCCAGGTGGGGGCTTCGAATTTTGCCTTGAGACTAGAACCTAGCCAAGCACTTTCTTAGCAGTGGCAACCACGTTATCAACGGTGAAGCCGAACTTCTCCATGCAGATAGAGCCGGGAGCCGAAGCGCCGAAGGTGTCGATGCTGACGTTTGCCCCTTCATCACCTGTGTACTTGGCCCAACCGAAGCTAGAGGCCGCTTCCACCGAAACCCGCTTCTTGACGTTGGGAGGTAGCACCGAGTCACGGTACTCCTTGGGTTGATCTTCAAACAGTTCCCATGAGGGCAGTGAAACCACACGGACTTTCTTGCCTTCGCCCTTGAGTGCTTCGGCAGCCTTAACGGTGATCTCCAGCTCAGAGCCAGTCGCGATCAGAATCAGCTCGGGATTGGCCTCGTCCACCACGATGTAGCCACCCTTGAGGGTGTTTTCCACCGAGGTTCCTGCAATGTTGGCTACCTTTTGACGGGTGAGAGCCAAGAGAGTCGGGCGCTTAGGATTGGTCAGAGCCACGTGGTAGGCTCCGACGACTTCATTAGCGTCGGCAGGACGAAGCACTACCAGGTTCGGAATCGCCCGCAGTGAAGCGATGTGCTCGATCGGTTGGTGCGTCGGACCATCTTCACCCTGACCAATCGAGTCATGGGTCATGATGTAGAGCACGCGGACCTGAGACAGAGCCGACAGGCGGATTGCCGCCCGCATGTAATCGCTGAACACCAGGAAGGTAGCACCGTAAGGAATCGTGCCGCCATGCAGCGCCATGCCATTGAGCACCGCGCCCATACCGTGCTCGCGCACACCGTAGCGGAAGTTGCGACCGTCGTAGCTGCCAGGCTGGAAGTCCTCAATGCCCTTGAGGTAGGTCATGTTGGAGTGGGCCAAGTCTGCCGAGCCGCCTAACAGTTCAGGCACCGCGGGAGCCAAAGCGTTGAGGCAGAAGCCAGAGAGGTTACGCGTAGCATCCGCCTTCTCAGTCACCGGCTTGAGGGCTTCTTCCCAACCTGAGGGCAGCTCACCTGCTAGAACGCGCTTGTACTCAGCAGCTAGTTCTGGATATTCAGCCGCATAAGCGTCAAACCGCTTTTGCCACTCAGCTTCTGCATTGGCGCCACGCTCGACTGCTTTGCCGAAGTAGTTCTTGACATCTTCAGGCACATAAAAAGTGGGCTCTTCGGGCCAGCCCAGATTTTGCTTGGCAGCGGGCACTTCGGTCTTGCCCAGAGGCGAACCGTGGATCCCAGACGTACCAGCTTTGTTAGGGGCACCGTAACCAATCGTGGTCGTAACAATGACCAACGAGGGCTTATCAGTGATCGACTTGGCTTCGTCGATTGCCTTCTGGATGCCCGCTAGATCTTCGTTGCCATCTGCAACCCGACTCACATGCCAACCGTAGGCTTCGTAGCGCTTGCCTACATCTTCGGTGAAGGCCAGATCGGTGCTGCCATCGATTGAAATATGGTTGTCGTCGTAGAGCATGATCAGCTTGCCGAGCTTTAAGTGCCCAGCCAGCGAAGCTGCTTCCGACGCCACACCTTCCATGTTGCAGCCATCGCCCAGGATGACATAGGTGTAGTGATCGACAATGCTATGGCCAGGCTTGTTGAAGCGGGCCGCGAGATGAGCTTCCGCAATGGCAAGGCCCACGCCATTGCCCACACCTTGGCCCAAGGGACCTGTGGTGACTTCGACCCCAAGCGTTTCAAAGTTTTCTGGGTGACCGGGTGTCTTGGACTTCCACTGCCGGAATTGCTTGAGGTCGTCCAGGCTTAGGTCGTAGCCTGCCAAGTGCAGCAGCGCATACTGAAGCATCGAACCGTGGCCTGCCGATAAGACAAAGCGGTCGCGGTCAGACCATTTTGGATTGTGAGGGTTGAACTTTAGGAACTTATCCCAGAGGACAAAGGCCATGGGTGCAGCACCCATCGGCAATCCCGGGTGACCGGAGTTTGCTTTCTCTACTGCATCGACAGCTAAGAACCGAATGGTATTGATGCAAAGCTGTTCAAGGGATTGGGTTGCTACAGCCATAGTTCCTTAGGGTTATTCGGGTGAGCGAGCTTTATCCGTTGCGGAGAGGTCAGGATCTGGGGCCGCAAGGCACGCATTTTCAGTGTAGTACCGAGCGTTACCCCCGAGTCGGTGCTCATCAAGATTTTTGACTAGGCAGTTTCTTCGCTACTCAGTTTGGGCTTCCTATCGCTTCTGCCCGCTCGGACCTTAATCAATGTTATGTTTCTCAATACCCTGATCTTCCCTCCTATAGGGTTTGCAATGTGCCGAAGGCAGGCATCATCTACAACGACTCCAAGCCGAGCGCCGAGCGCGCCACGCAGGAGCTAATCACCTGGCTCTCAGATTTGGGCTGGGAGGTTCGGACGACCACTGGGTGGGGTGGCATCTTGGGCTACGCTCGACCGGAGAGCCCAGTTTGCCACACGCCGATCGAAAGCCTTGTGCCCCCAGGCTTCGATGACGGCTTAGCCTTCGCGATCGCGCTAGGTGGCGACGGTACTGTGCTGTCCGCCTTCCGCCAGGTCGCTCCCTGCAAGCTGCCGGTGCTGGCGATCAACACTGGCCACATGGGTTTCTTGACCGAAACCTATCTACCGCACTTGCAGGAGGCGATCAAAGAAGTCCTCGAAAACCGTTACATCGTCGAGCAACGCACGATGATGTCAGTGCGTCTGTACCGCGATGACACACTGCTCTGGGAGGCACTGTCGCTCAATGAGATGGTGCTGCACCGGGAGCCGTTGACCAGTATGTGCCACTTTGAGGTGGCAATTGGCTCCCATGCCCCGGTTGATATTGCTGCTGATGGCGTCATTATCTCGACACCCACCGGCTCTACGGCCTATGCACTCTCGGCAGGGGGGCCTGTGATCACTCCGGGTATTCCGGTCATGCAGTTAGTGCCCATCTGTCCACACTCGCTGGCCTCGCGTTCGTTGGTCTTTGCCAATACCGAGACGGTGAAGATTTACCCGGCTAACCGACATCGGCTAGTTATGGTAGTTGATGGTAACGGTGGCTGTTATGTGCTGCCGAATGACCGGATTGAGATTGCGCAGTCTCCTTATCCTGCCTGCTTTATCCGACTCCAAAAACCTGAGTTCTTCCGAGTACTTCGCGAGAAATTGGGCTGGGGTTTGCCCCACATCTCGAAGCCGACCTCGGTAGAACTGCCCTGAGGCTGCCTCCACTGGCTCATAGATTGGTTCGCAGACTGGCCCGTGGACTGGCTCACAGACTGGTCCACAGGGCACTGCTGTAACAAAGACAACAGGGTTGCACCGAATATCTCTTGCCAGTTTTGCCGGATCTGGATGGGCGGATGCTGTGGATCAGCATAGAACTTTCCCCTGAGCTGGGGTTTAGGAGAACTTAATCTATGCACCGCTGGATGGTCCGGCTGGGCTTCCCCTTGGCGATTCTAGTGGGTCTGGAACTCTCCGTCGGCGCCGTGCCTCAGGCCGCTTCGCCTGCTGCTGACTTGGTAGATCAGGCTGTGGTCCAACTGCAACAGGGGCAACCCGTTCAGGCTGAGGCACTGCTCAATCAGGCGATTCGTCAACTGGGGCAGCAGGGGGACCCTCAGCTAGAGGCAGCGGCACAATTTCTTCTAGGACGGACTTACCTGGAGATGGAGCGCTATCAAGAAGCGCTCACCGTTCACCAGCAGGCGTTAAACCTTGCCGCCAATCTGAACAACCCCCTGCTACGCGGTGCCATCCTTACCAGTACTGCGCAGACTTATGCCCTGTTAGGACAGTATGCTCAAGCGATCAATACATATCAGCAAGCGCTTCAGCTCGCCCGCCAGTTAAAAGACCGGGCCTGGGAAGGAACGCTGCTAAACAACCTGGGCTTCATCTACAAAGAAACTAATCAGCTCAATGAAGCCTTGCGCTATTTTCAGCAAGGTCTGGCGATTGGGCGGGCCTTGGGCGATCTCGATCAGGTCGGCACCTGCCTCAATTGCATTGGCCTTGCCTACATGGGTCTGGGAAATTACACCGAAGCCCTGGATTATTACCAGCAGGCCCTAGCACAGGCGCGCAGCCGCAATAATTTGACTGACCAGGTTGGCATCTTGTCTAACATTGGTGCAACTCAACGCGCTTTGAACAACCTGCCCGCAGCTCTGACTGCCTTTGCCCAGGCGTTGCGTTTGGCTGAGCAGCTTGGCGACTCGGAACAGGCACAAGTTCTGCGCAATGAAATCATTTTGCTGCGGAGGGATCTCCCTGGGTGAGCTGTCTTTGTGCTGTGCGCTACTTCTGCACCAGGGGAATTCTGAATAGATTCTGACAACCTTGAAAGCTTGGCGACTCCCCTATGCCTGATGAGAACAAACTGAAGATTTGGAGTGTGTTGGTTGCCTTAGTGTTCCTACTGCTGGCTCCGCTGGCTGCCTATGGGGAGACGTTTAGTTCGACTGCGATTGCGGTTCGTGCTCCCAGTACCAAAATCAGCGTTACGCGGATTCGCTCTGGGCTATTACCTGGAATAGTGGTCGGGGGCCACTATCAGGGGTTATTTCGAGGCTTAAATGAGCGCTACACCGCTGCCGGACGCCTGGACGAGTCGTTGGAAGCCGCGTTCCGGCGTGAGCTAGAAGATGAGTTGGTTCAAGCCGGTTATGCTGTGGCCGGCGCCCACGGTCATTCTGTGTTTGCCGACCAAGTTTCAACCGATGATATCCCGGCCCGTTTTCTATTAGGTGGCACGATCACTGACGTTCAGTTCAACTCGTATAGCTCCTGGTTTGCTAGCAATACGGAAGACCAGAGAACCATTCGTTGGGAAGTGCTCGACCGTGAAACCAATCGAGTAATTGCCAATCGAGAAACAGTCGGTAAAGCTAAGGTTTCTGGCGTTGATAATCCGGCCGCTACCTACGAAGCAGTTCGCAATAGTTTCAAAGCTTTCTTAGCGGAGGCAGCCCTAGAAACAGCTCTGAAACAAGCGTCAGAACAGTGGCAAACAGTGAGTTCAGAAGTGAACGTTGCCTACAATATTAGGCCTTCTACCTGTGCTGATACAGCACTGACTATTGAGCAAATTGCGGGCCGTTCAATTCCATCGATTGTGGGAATTCGCACCCCAGAGGTCAGAGGCAGCGGCTTTTTTATTGATTCCTCCGGCTTACTGCTCACCAATCACCATGTGGTTGGTTCATCCTTTTCAGTTCAGGTCGATCTTTACGACGGCTCTACGCAAAGTGCCCAAGTGGTTGCAGTCGATCCGCGCACCGATGTTGCTTTGCTCAAGCTAAAGGGTGAGGCCAGCAATCTTAGAAGCTTGCCTATCTGCACTGAAACGTCAGTCAAGGTGGGAGAAGATGTGGTTGCCATTGGCCATCCTCTCGCGTTTTCTAATACGGTGACCCGAGGTATCGTCAGTGGCATTCGCACCCTTGAGCAGCGCGATTTGATTCAAACCGATGTTGCGATTAATCCCGGCAATAGTGGCGGTCCTTTGCTCAATAAACAAGGTGCTGTGATTGGTATTGTCACGGAAAAAGTCGCAGGTCGTGGTGTTGAGGGTCTGGGTTTTGCCTTGCCGATTGCAGAATCGCTTCAGAAACTTAGCGTCAGCATTCAGAAAACGAGCTGAGCGAGACCTAGGCTGGTGAATATTAGCAAACCGGCCTAATTCGCGCTTTAGGTTGATGCTTTGCAGGAATACGACCTCCTACACTGCCTTTCATCAGAAGGGAAGCCAGGAGGCAGTGTGATTGACCGATGGGTGATTGGCGGTATAACCGCAGCGATTCTGATTGGTGGTGGTGGCGTGAGTTCCCTGCTAATCCCCAAAGATCACTTCCGCTGGTTTATGCAGCTGCGCCGCCCACGCTGGCTAGTTTTTGAGCCTTTGATTCCCTTTATTTGGACCCTGATTTTTGTCTGCGGCGCGATCTCCGCCATGCTCGTTTGGGAGCAGGATCGGAACTTAACCGAGAAAATGCTGCTCATGGCGCTTTACTTCCTGGTCGCGGCCCTGACGATTAGCTTCAACCCAGTTGTGGTTGGCCTCAAAAGTCTGCAGGGCGGTTTAATCGTCGGCGGAGCCGCGACCGTGCTGGTTTGGTTGCTGACCCTGCTGGTCTGGCGGATTTCGGGAGTAGCGGCTTTACTCCTGGTGCCCTATGTGATTTGGGGACCGATCGGCACCTATGTCACTGGGGAATTGCAAAAGCTGAATCCACGGGATTGACTTAAGCCAACTTATAAACTGGCTTATAAGAAATCCTTGACTGAGTTAGGATGAGCGAAATTTAGCGAAATAGGCTTAACCAGACGGGAATCATCACTAAAACACCAGCAGTGCTCAGGGCAATGCTACCCGCCGTTAGCTCCCGGTCCAGGTTGTATTCTTCAGCCAAAATCAAGCTAGCAAAAGCGGTTGGCATCCCCGACATCAGGACTAGCGCTAGACAAACTTCCATCGGCAACCCCCAAACTCGTAGAGCTAAACCGGTCAGTCCTGGTAGCACAACCACCTTAAACATTGCTGGCAAGAGGGCGATGCGCAAGCCTTTGAGTCCAGGTAGTTGGCTCAAGCGCATGCCAGTCAGCAAAAAAGCAGCGGGGATGATCAGCCCGACCGAGGCATGCAGACCAGACTCAATGATTTCAGGAAAAATCCAGGTGCGGCTAAGCCAGCCAAATGTAAACGCCCACAGCGAAGGGACAGTCAGCACATCCCGTAGTTGCCACCACCAATGACCACCGGTCCGAGGCCGACCAAAGTAGCTGGAGATAAACACGCCCATACCATAGCTGCCGATGACGTTGTGAGTCACGCTATAGAGCACCAGCCAGCCTAAATAAGGGTCAGCAACCAGCGAAGGCGCGATGCCCAAGCCAACAAAGCCGGTATTGCCCAGAATTGAAGATAGGACTAAGCTGCCCCGCCTTGCAGCTGCACTCGGTTCAGTTTGAGGGGAGTCTAGCTGGAGCGGGTTTAGGCTCAAGGTCAGGTCTTGATGCTCCAACCGATTTGGAGTTGGGGGAGATAACCATTTGGGGGCCAGACGGCCAACCATCTGTAAGCCCAGTAACACCAAGCCCAAACCCAGCAACAGCACTCCAACCGTAATTAATGGTGGTAACCAGATGCTGCCTGAGAAGTCGGTCTGACGGGCCAACGCTAAGATTTGCAGAGGTACGCCCACCCAATACAGGCCACGGCCTAGCAGGCGAGGAAGTTGAGCTGGCAGCAGGCGAAGCAGCAAAAGCCCTAGCCCCATCCACAGGAGCAGGGGCGCATAGGCATTGAGTAGTGTTTCAGCCAAGGGTGGGACGGCAGTAGAGCCAACCCCACCAATCTACCTGGATTTAGCGGGAAATTAAGACAGGGGCTAAGCGCTGATGTCAGCTCTGCGTAACGGGTGGGCTGCTCAGCTTGCCATTCCGCTCTGCCCGTTCAGCGATCACCTGACGATAGGCCGCCTCGTAGCCATCTACCATGCTGCGAACACAGAAGCGAGACAAGACATGCTCTCTACAAGTGCTTCGGCTTAGGCGGCTGGTCGGCTCAATCAGGTCCACCATTTCCTGCGGGTCGTTCACCAAGAAGCCTGTTTTGCCATGAGCAATAACCTCTGGAGCGGAACCCATACGCATTGCCAATACGGGTGTGCCGCAGGCCATTGATTCCACCATGACTAGGCCGAATGGTTCGCGCCAGGTAATCGTGAATAGGGTTGCCAAAGCACCGCCCAGCAACTCGGCTTTTTCTTGATGCGTGACTTCACCCAAATAAGTAATTTGCTTGCCGTCAATTAAGGGGTGAATGACATCGTGATAGTAATCGCGATCGACTGCATCCACCTTGCCTGCCATTAGTAAGGGTAAGCCTGCTTCTCTAGCTACCTGAATGGCTAGGTGAGGACCTTTCTCAGGCGAAATGCGTCCAACAAAAGCTAGGTAAGGTGGGTTTTGGGGCGCAGCTCGGAATGGATAAGCATCAGGATCAATGCCGTTATAAACCGTACTAATGTAGTTCAGACCTAGGCGTGGCTCTCGCTGTGCCTCGCTAATAGTCAGAAAAGCTTGGTGTGAGAATTGCTTGAATAAGCGTTCGCCATCGGGTGTAAAAACACCGTGCAAAGTATGCACAGTAGGCGTGTTTACAAACTCCGCGAGCTGCATTGCGGCATAGCCAACATGGCTGTGAATCACATCGAATTCACTCGCTTGTCCATAGGCCCGCGACAACTGCATCATCTCGTAAACGCTGTATTCCTTTACTTCAGGATCCAAGCGTAAGGCGCGGGGATGGACCGAACAAAGTTGGGCACGGGTGGCTGAATCCCCCGAGGCGAAGAGGGTAACTTCATGGCCACGACGCACTAGTTCATCAGTTAGCAGGCCTACCACAAGCTCGACACCTCCATAACCTGGGGGAGGGACACGCTCCCATAGAGGCGCAATCTGGGCAATCCGCATACTTGAATCTCCTTTACTGATCCTGAAAGTTAGCGAATGAACTCAGCTGTTCAAACACTCAACCCTCAGAGGTGAAAAACCAATAAGTGTGGTGATAGTAAAGAAAATATTAAGATGACGCCTCTGACTAGAGACAGAAATTAAGTCAAAGCTGAAAGAGGATCTTGGAGTTGGATTTTGGCAGCAAGGTCTTGCGGCGTTCTGCCATTCCGAAGCTTCAAAGAGACTGAGTTTATTTGTCTCCAGCTTTTACCTATTTATTTGCCCGTTTATTTGCCCATTTAAGCCCAACTTGCTTGAACGGGTTAATCTAACAGGTTGATTTGACGGGCTCAACCGCCTGATAGCTTAGCTTTGTAGCCTTGAGCAGTTAGAAATTGCAAGACTTTTGGCCGGTGGTCGCCCTGGATTTCTAGCTCAGGCCCTTTCTCACTTTGCTTAAGCGTGCCCCCTGTTCCACATTGAGCTTTTAGTTGTTTGAGCAGTTTTTCTAGTGTTTCTGGTTTGCTAACGAAGCCTGTCACTAGCGTCACTGTTTTGCCACCTCGCCCCTTACGGCTGGCTTCAATACGCAGGTTTTGTTGATTGGGGGGTAGTTCGGGTGTCGGTCTGGCTTGGGCTGCCTCGTTTTGATAGTGATTGGATTCGCTGTAGACAACGCGCTCCCCGGCAGCGTTGCGTTGATCCCGTTTGTCACTGCGGGCCATATCCTTTCTTCCTGATCGCGTTCTCTCAGTTTACGAGCTTTAATTGACGGGACCTTGCACCTTGAGTCCACTCAATTCAGTACCGTCCATGCTTAGAGCAGTGCCGGTATTGTTGTTGAGGTCGTACTGACCGTTTTGACTCAGCCGATTTTGTTGCAGCTGTGGCTGAGCACTATTGGTGACAACAATGCCATCCCGCTCGTTGTCAGCGACTGTATTCTGACTCAAGCTCGGCTGAGCTTCCCCAGAAATCACAACGCCATCCCGGTTTTTCAAAATCTGATTGTTGATCAGCTTGGGAGCGGCTTGATCACCAATCGCAACCCCAAAACCTGTATTGCGCACCAGATTACCTGTCATTAAGCCGCCGCTATCACGGGTAAAGGAGACCCCATTGCCACCATTGTCTTCAAAGGTGTTGGACTTCAAGGTTGGGGTCGCGTTGCCAGAGACAAACACCCCTTCGCGGTGGCTACCGGTGAAGGTATTGCGTTCCAAGACTGGCGAGCCTGTTTCCACCCAGACTGCTGAACCTCGTGTATTAGGGTTGCTTAGGGTAACTCCCAGAAGCTTGGACCCCTCAACGGCTAGCACGGTGATATTTTGCCTAGCCCAGGTGGGACTTAAGAATCGACCGCCACCCGTGATCACAAAGCCCTTGCCTCGAAACGCCTCATCCCCACGCAAAGTCACGCCGGATTTGAGCTGTAGGGGAAACATCTCACCGGTGTCGGGGCTGTAGGTACCTGGTGCAAGCTGGATCGTCGTTCCTGCCTTGGCCTGACCGAGCGCCTGAGTAATTGTTTTTAAAGGCTGTTGCTCTGTGCCATCTCCCTGATCGCTGCCGTTCGAGATATCAACATAGAGAGTGCTTGGCTGAGCATTTGGGGCATCGGCACGGCTTCGGGATGAATTCGTGCGGCTGTTATCGTTATTGGGCCCAGAATTATCTGGCCCAGTATTGTTGCCGTCATCGTTGCCTTGATTGGTGTCATCAGGGCTCGTTCCAGCGATATCTCCAGCTGCAGGTGACTCTAAAGCTAGAATCCGATCCAGACTATAACGAGCTTGAACGGTTTCTGCGGCTCGCAGGGATTTGGCAGCTTGACGATAAGTCCGAGCATCAGTGCTGAGTTCTCCATCGGTACAGCTCAGCCGGTAATCTACACTGCGCTGTAAGCTGGGAGGCTCATGTTGCTCCTGAGCTCGGAGCTCCTGATCCATAACCTCGGCAGAAGGGCGGGGTGGTAGTTCGGGCCACCAAACTCCCTCGTCATCAGGGCCTGTAACAGCACCCTGCGGTCGTTCCGCATTGCGGTTCAACAGGCTGATACGGGCGAAATCTTCTGTTCGAGAGGCGTTCTGTTTACCGCTGTTACGGTCGGTGTAGTACTCCACTCGCCAGGTATAGGTCGCCAAAGCCGTTGCTGCGTCACAAGTGGTTGTGCTGGTGAGTTCCCCTCTAGGCGTGCAACTTGCCAACAGGATCCAGATCCAGCCAGCAGTACAGGCAATCTCTCGTCGCATCAATGAGCCTCCCACCGCGAATGACAGCACACAGCCCCCACAAAACGCTCAATGCCTGCCAAGTCCGGGTAAGTCTGAATGTCTGTGTAACACCTACTGGCCGCTAACTGCTGGGCAACACTGGCCGCTTGATCTGCCATCACTTCCACTAGCCAATGCCCACCCGGTCGCAAATATGACGGTGCCTCCTGTACGAGCTGCCTGAAGGCAGATAAGCCATCGGGTCCGCCGTCAAGCGCTAGATGAGGTTCGTGCTGACGTACTTCCGGTTCCAGTTGCAGAACTTCGGCAGCGGGAATGTAGGGAGGATTCGACATCATGCCGTCTAAAGGCTTGTTCAACCTGCTCAAAGGCTCAAACCAATTGCCCTGGTAGAACTGCACCTGCTGTTCCACCGTAGAGCCTAGTCGTTTGGCGTTCTCTTGGGCTATAGCGAGAGCAACCTCACTAATATCTGTGGCAACCAGCTTTAGCCCCAGTTGTAAGCGGGCGAGACCGAGCGCAATCGCCCCACTGCCGGTGCCTAAATCAGCCCAGGTTTCGCCGCTGTGGGCGCGAGCGGCAGCTAAATCGACAAGCAGCTCCGTCTCTGGTCGTGGAATCAGCACCGCTGGAGTTACTCGTAGCTCAAAATCCCGCCAAGACACGCGTCCAACTAAATACTGAACAGGAATCCGCTCCTGTAGACGCCGCTGCCAGAGGTGGTCGAACTCTGACGACGACAGATGCTGGAGCGAGGGTCGCAACCTCAGGCTCAACCGATCCAAGCCAGCTAGTTCCCGAAGCAACCAGTCCAGCTCGGCAGTGGGGATACCCAATGCCCTAGCTTGCTGCTGGGCTTGGTCATACCATTGCCAGAAGTCCTGAGTCTGAGGCTGCGCTTGGCTGCTCAAGGCGTAGCAGGACGGGGCTGAGTGGGTTGTTGAGCAGGCTGCTGACCTGAAGGCCGAGCTGGTTGGGCCTGGTTAGGACGGGCCGGTTGAGCCTGGTTAGGACGAGCTTGTCCTGCCCCTTGGGCAGGTTGAGCCGGACGCTGGCCCGATTGTCCCTGGCCCTGCCCTGGCGTCCCTTGCAGCGAACGAACTGATTCCAATGCCTGGCGGGAGGGCACAAAGGAAATCCGGCTTGATTCTGCCGCAGCATTGCGGTCTAGCATCGAACCGATCACGCGGCTCAAGCTGGTGACCTCTATTTCCGCAGCGGTTGCCAGGTCTGGTTGTTGCTGGCGCAGGCGCTCCAGTAGGGCCTGCGCATCTTGCCGGTCGAAGAAGAAGGGAATGACTTCCCGTCCGTCTTGCTGAAGGGTGAGCAAGCCCTGATTGTTCTGGCGGCCTCCAACTAGATAAAACAGCGGCACGCCAGGAAACTGTTCGACTTGCTGACCGTCAGTGCGCAGAATTGTCAGTGCCGATTGCACGTTTTCTTCACGGGGCCAGAACTGGAAGACCAGATCGGGTTGCCCTGCTTGAGCCTGGTTACCAGGCCGTTGGGCATTTCCTTGAGCGTTGCCTTGGTTACGTGCAGGACGCTGAGCATTGGCTTGACCTGCGTTGCCGGGGCGCTGAGCATTAGCCTGACCCTGCTGGGGCGGATTTTGCTGATTTTGCTGACGGATGATTTGCAATGCCCGACTCATCGAAATCGGCTGAATCTTGGCCTGGTTGCCGATGGTCGGATTGTTGCTACGAATCTGGGTCAGCGCCGTCTGAGCATCCTGATAGCTCAAGAAGAAAGTGGCAATCTGAGCGCCATTGGCGACCTGCGGGGAGGATGCGGTGATCGGTGCGCCGTTATTGTCGGTCACGGTAAACACCGGCACCACTTCAAAGCGCTGCAATACCTGGGTCTCGCTTAGAGGTTGTCCGGCCTGTTGAGGCGTCTGTGCCGGGCGCTGCTGAGAGTTGTTCGGCGCTGGGCGCTGCTGATTGTTTTGGGCCGGACGGGGAGCTTGCGCAGGCTGTGAATTCTGCGCCTGAGCTTCTCCCACCCCTGACAGGCCGAGGATCAAACCTCCTACCAGTCCTACGACGGTACCGGACCGAATGAATGTTCGGGACACAGCAAACTCTCCTGCGATCTGACCTGAAAGGCGTATGCTCTTGACTATACTGTCAGTCTGAACTGAGGAAATCCCCCAGAACTGGTTACTCCCGACGTAGAGGCTGAGACATACGTTCCCTGCTGCTTTTAGTGCAGTTTAGTTAGTGCAATTTAGTGCAACTTTTCTCTGTGCAATGATGAATCGCTGGTCTCACTGGGGCTACTGGCTGCGCCAAAGGGTGCTGAATTTAACCCCAGGGTTAGTCTTGTTGATAACAATTCAGTCTGCGTTAGCCCAGCCTCAGGCTAGGCCTACGCCATCGCCTAGTCCTACTCCGGTCCAATCCCCTGCAACGCTATCCCCCGCTACTCCAGCCGGTGCGGTTTATCAGGTGATTGTCACCCAGACTTCCGATACTGCTCTGCGTACAGCTCAGGGGCTGGATAGTTCTGCCTACCGGGGCAGTTATCAAGGCCAACCAGTAATTTTCGCAGGCGTTTACCGAGACTTGAGCAACGCTTCGCAACAGACCTCTCGCTTAGCACGGTCCGGTCTGAGCCCCCTGGTCATTCGTCGCCAACCGGCTAGTTTTCGAGTAGCCGTGCTGGTACCCGATACCCAAACGGTAGGCGAATTACGAGCTAATCTGCGTCGGGTCCAAGGTCTAGTACCCGATGCCTACCTCGACACTTTCCAGGAGCAGTCTGTAATTGTGGCTGGCCAGTTCCGTGAGGCGGCTGGAGCTAATACGCTCGCCAGTCGGCTGCAAGCTTTGGGGTATTCGCCCTTGTTGATCACGGTTCCAGAAGCAGAAACAGTACTGCTCCCATCACAAGCCAACTAGGGGCAGGCAGGACTTAGTGCCCATAACTCTACCTGCCCAATTTGCCCTTGCTAGGGTAGCCGGGGCCAAGCCTAGCTAGCGGGTTGGTCACTGGGCTCTGAGCCTACCGAAGCTGTGGGCGTACCATCTTGTCGTTCACGCCACCAAGCTACCAGGGTACTGGCAATGAAGATGCTGGAGTAAGCCCCACATAGAAAGCCAAGGATCAAAGCCAGCGCAAAATCTTTGAGCGTTGGCCCCCCCAGGAAATAGATGGCAATCAGGGGTAAGGTCGCAGCCAGCGAGGTGTTAATCGAGCGAGCCAGGGTTTGGTTCACCGATTCATCTGTAATTTGCCCAAAGGACTTGTTGGTACTACTAGGCAGCGTTAAGTTCTCGCGGATGCGATCGTAGATCACGACCGTGTCATTCACGGAGAAACCGACAATCGTGAGCAACGCCACGATAAATAAGCTATCGACCTCCTTACTGAACACGAGCCCCAGGAATGCAAACAGGCCAGTGGTAATCAGTACATCGTGCAAAAGCGCAACGATGGCAAAAAAGGCGTAGTCAAACTGAAAGCGCAGACTCAGGTAAACGATGATGCCCGCAAACGACAGGATCAAAGCCAGCAATCCCTGTGTCAACAATTGGCTGCCTAACAAAGGACCCACTACTTCAATCTGAGATTGAGCAGGGTCAAATTCGCCAACGGCTTGCTGTAACTTTTGTTGAACCTCCTGACGCTTCTCTAAGCTAAGCGGTGGGGTACGCACCAATACGCCTCGGTTATCGCTACCAGTGAGCTGAATGATGCTGCTGCCATAGCCTTCAGCTTCCATGACCTCACGCACTTTGGTGATATCAATAGGGTCACCACAGTTACCCGGTTGAGCACATTTAAGCTCTAGTTGCAGGCGCGTACCGCCTGTGAAGTCAATACCGGGACGTAGGGGTGCACCGAATTGGGTCCAACTGACAATGTTGGCAATCAAACCCAGCACGGTCAGGATGGCAGACACAGTCCACCAAATATTTCGATTCTTGATGACCTGAATGCTCATGCGGCTCCTCCTCCGGTGCTGCTAGCTGGCTTGCCCTTAGGGACTCCAAATAGTTCAGGCTTGCGTAGTTCTGGTAGGGTCAGTGCAGTCAGCAGAAATGTGCGGCTACAGGTGAGCGCTGTGAACATGCTCACACCGATGCCCAAACCCAGCGTCAGGGCGAAACCTTTAACTAAGCCTGCGCCGAGCCAGAACAAGGCTGCACAGGCAATCAAGGTAGTGACGTTACCGTCCAGAATGCTGGAAAAGGCGCGGGAAAATCCTGCTTCGACTGAGCGATAGAGCGTTTTGCCAGCTCGTAGCTCCTCTTTCATGCGCTCAAAAATCAGCACGTTAGCGTCTACCGCCATACCAATGCTGAGAATAAATCCAGCAATGCCCGGTAGTGTGAGTGTGACTCCCAGCAGCACAAAGATGGCAAAGGTCATCAGGGCGTAAATCACTAGAGCCAAGTCGGCAATCAGGCCGGGCAGCTTGTAATAGGCCACCATAAAGATCAACACCAAGGTCAGGCCGCCAATGCCTGCCCAGAGGCTGGCCCGAATACTGTCTGCTCCCAGCGTTGCTCCGACTGTGCGGTTTTCTACTACTTGAACTGGCACCGGCAGCGACCCCGCCCGGAGTTGAATCGACAAAGCGGCGGCTTCTTCAGTGGTAAAGCGACCGTTGATCTCAGCTCGTCCTCCGCTAATGCCAGTAGTGGCATACTGAGCGTCAACGATGGGGTAGCTGATCGGCTGGTTGTCTAGAAAAATGCCAATGGAGCGGCCTGTGCCTGCAATCTCTTTGGTGAGTTGGGCAAATTTTTGACCGCCTTCTGCGTCGAACTCAATCGCAACGCTCCAAGTCTGACCTTGGCTCGGTGCTACTGCTCTAGCTCCGGTCAAATTCTTACCACTCAGGCCAATCGACTCGAATAGGTTCAGGAAAGACTCACCGTTCTTCTGAAGGGCTTCTCGGTTCTCTTGAATTGCCGTCTCGTTCTTGCTGGCCCGTAGGCTCTCCTGCTGAGCTTGAAGCTCGGCACGAATTTGAGCTAAGGCTCGAAACTCGGCTTCAGTACCAGGTTTCTGGCGACGGAATTCTAGCTGGGCTGTACCGCCCAAAACCCGCTCAGCCTCATCTGGGTCCTTGACGCCCGGCAATTGGACGAGCAATTGATCGTTGCCACTGAGCTGGATCGACGCTTCAGTGACCCCAAGCCCGTTAACCCGTTGCTCCATTACCGACTTCACCCCCTCCATCACTTCTGGGGTGAGTTTTGGCACCTGCGGCGTGGTCCTGGCCTGAAGCGTGATTTGAGAACCACCCTGAAGGTCTAGCCCTAACCGAATCGGTAGCCGTGCAATGATTGCCACTGACCCAATCAAAATGGCCAGGATCAGGGCGATCAGCCACCGTTGCTTGCCCATAATTACAACCGACCTACGCTCTAAAATTTTTTAAGGATCGCAACTGGCTATCATAACTCACCCTCTGAGGTGTAAGGTGCTGCCTCTACAACGGAGCCAGGCCGTTTGAGGCTGCTCGAAATATCTCTCCAACCAAAGTCAAGAGCGCTTTCATTCAGTGCTGACAAGACAACGCTGCTCGCTTCTCAGGCTTGGCTCTTCAGTGACTGCGAGTTAGTTGCTTGACTTGCCAGTGATGCGCAGAGCCGCAATTTTTCCAAAGGGCTATCAACTGAAAGCCAATCTCAGCTACTAACGAATCAGCCGAATCATCGCAGTCAAAACCACAAATAAGCAAAACTTAAATTCTCTCTAACAGCAGGTGGCAAATAACTACTCGTGATTAAATTATGAAAGAAATATGAAAGCGTGTTTTGGAGCTTTAAATGTCCCGTCCGCCCTATGAGCCCAGCCTGCCTGAGGTCTACCGCAGCATCACAGTTCCTACAGGCAACAACTTCTGGCGAAAGCTCCTGGCCTACGCTGGACCGGGCTATCTAGTGTCAGTGGGCTATATGGATCCGGGCAACTGGGCTACAGATATCGCTGGAGGCTCCCGTTTTGGCTACACCCTGCTGTCGGTCATTCTGCTGTCGAACTTGATGGCAGTCTTATTGCAATCCCTCTGCGTGCGGCTAGGTGTGGCAACGGGGCGTGACCTCGCGCAAGCTTGCCGAGATGCCTTTAGCCCCCGGGTTAGCTTTTTCCTATGGGTAATCTGTGAAATTGCAATTGCCGCCTGTGATTTAGCAGAACTATTAGGCAGTGCGATTGCACTGCAATTACTGTTTGGTCTACCGCTTGTCCTAGGTGTTTGTATTACGGCCCTAGATGTTATTGCTTTATTATTTCTACAAAATAAGGGCTTCCGCTATGTGGAAGCACTAATTGTGATGTTGGTCGTGACTATAGGTGTTTGCTTTGCAGCCCAATTGTTTTTTTCGCGGCCCAATTTAGGAGCAGTCTTAGCGGGCTATATTCCCAGGCAAGAGATTTTGCAGAATCCAGAAATGCTGTACATCGCAATGGGGATTCTGGGCGCAACAGTTATGCCTCACAATCTCTACTTGCACTCTTCGATTGTACAAACTCGTGCTTGGCAGCCCACTCAACAAAAACGTTGGGAAGCAATTCATTTTGGCACCCTAGACTCAACTGTCGCGCTCTCTTTAGCTCTATTTATTAACTCAGCGATTTTAATTGTTTCTGCCGCAGCCTTTCACTTCTCTGGCTATCGCGATGTGGCAGATATTCAGGAGGCTTACCAGTTGCTCTCACCCCTACTCGGTGTGGGAGTTGCTAGCACACTGTTCGGTTTAGCCTTGCTCGCCTCTGGACAAAGCTCAACCTTGACCGCAACTCTAGCGGGTCAAATCGTGATGGAAGGCTTTGTCAATTTGCGTCTGCCGGCCTGGTTGCGGCGTCTGACTACACGCTTGGTCGCTATTATTCCTGCTTTAGTAGTGATTTTAATCTGGGGTGAAAAGAGTACTGGTAGCCTCTTAGTTTTTAGTCAGGTGATCCTGAGTTTACAACTGTCGTTCGCGGTCATTCCTCTGGTTATGTTTACCAGTGACCAAGAATTGATGGGTGAGTTTGTCAATCCAATTTGGCTAAAAGCTCTAGCTTGGCTCGTTGCGCTTGTCATTGCATTGCTCAATATTTGGTTGCTCTTGCAAACGGTCCTGGGTTGGTTCTCATAGGTGACATATCCTCATAAATGACACAGCGCCTGCCTCTAACAGACTGAGATAGGCGCTGTGAAATGTTTCGATAGTTCTTTCAACTTGGCTAGCTGGCTGAGTTGATATTTCCTATTCTCGACCGTCTACTCTTGACTCTGGGCATCAACTGGGGGGTCAGCTTGGCCAGGTTCATCCACGTGCATATTGAAACCTAGTCCATAGTCGGCGCATCCTTGGCCTGATGGACTGTAGCTTCGCGTGCTCATGTGGGAGCCTCGTTACCACTGCCACGAGTTGTGCTTCGGGGAGTATGTTGGTCTGCTGGATCTGTTTGGTTGGGACTCGTTAATTGAGTCACTGCAGCTTTTTTATCTGTTTCATTTATTTTGAGATCTTCTAATGCTCGGCTAAATTTGCTTTCGCTTAAATATAAACGAATACACTCCTTCAGGTCATAGAGTTTGTGCTCACAGCATCGCTCTTTTGACAAAGAAATTAAGGCCAAGAAATTACCCTGTTCCCTTAACTGAATCTTCTTCAAACTCAAACGAGAGCAACCCAGTATATCTGCTTACCGTGCACGCATTCTTGCAGCTCGAACCTAAGTGTCTACAGGTCTTTTCTTATACTGCCAACCGGTGTGGCTAGGTTACTCCGTTTCTTAATGGATTAACCCCTCGTTGGGTGTAGTTGACATGTGGTACTTGTGGCTGATTCAAGGCAGAATTTCGATTGTTACCAAAGGGGAAGAGCTGTCAACTCGAAGAAACAAAATGTTTTATCACAACAAGCGCTTACAGTATTTCACTAAGCCAGACCAGCCAGATCCCATCTACGCCAAGAAAATTCAAGAACTGATCGGTGGCCCGTTCGGTGAAATGACTGTGATGATGCAGTATCTATTCCAGGGATGGAACTGTCGAGGACCTGCGAAGTATCGAGACATGCTGCTCGACATTGGTACCGAAGAGATTGGCCACGTTGAGATGTTGGCGACTATGATCGCGCACCTACTGGACAATGCTCCGATCAAAATGCAAGAAGATGGTTCTAAGGACCCAATTGTGGGGGCCGTTATGGGGGGCATCAATCCCCGTGATGTGATCGCTGCTAGCATGAATCCTCAGCACGCGATTGTTTCCGGCCTAGGCGCAACTCCTAACGATAGCGTGGGCTACCCCTGGAACGGTCGTTACATTATCGCTAGTGGTAACTTGCTAGCCGATTTCCGCTCAAACTTACACGCGGAATCGCAGGGCCGTTTGCAAGCCGTACGTATGTACGAAATGTCAGACGACCCAGGCGTGAAAGATACGCTCAGCTACATGATTGCTCGGGACACAATGCACCAGAACCAGTGGCTAGCCGCTATTGAAGATTTGGAATCTTCCGGTCTGGAAACGACCCCTGTACCCAGCTCCTTCCCACAAGAACTCGAGAAGTCTGAGGCCGCCTACCAGTTCTGGAACCTCTCTGAAGGTGAGGAAAGCGCAGAGGGACGTTGGGCTAAAGGCAAGTCTATGGACGGCAAGGGCGAATTCGAGTATCTCGCTAAGCCCGAACCCCTGGGACCGGAGCCCCATCCTCCCCTGGGCGACCCGCGTCTGCATGGTACGACTAAGGCACAAGTTCCTCCGATTGAGAAGTAGTAACCAGTCAGTAGCGCCAGCTAATGGTCAGCTAAGACTCGCTTAAGCAAGCTTACTCAATCACTAGGGGATGGGGGCGTATTCAAAAAGCCCCCACCCTTTTTTGTTTTTAGGGTGTTTTTTGGAAGGGTGTTCCTTGAGAAATTGACCTAGGTTTTCGCCACTGACATCACCGAGAGTCGCCAGCGATGTTGGCCGGTCAGTGTATAGGGCAAGAGCAAGCTACGCAATAGCAAAAATAGAGACTGAAGTTCACCAGGAGTGTGGCGATGTTGCCATTGCCCTGGACGGCAGAAGAGGAATTCAACTAGCTTGCGGTGTTGCACGACAGACAGTGGCAGAAAATGGACCGAAATAATCGGGTAGGTGTCCGATTCGCTGTCGTCCATCCAGTCCTCCCGAATCGCATCTAAACGCGTAACTACAGCTTGCAGCGTTAAGGCTTCTTCCATGATTTCCAGCGTCACTGGTTGCTCTGGCTGCTGTTGCATCCATTGTTTGATTGCCGGTCGAGATCCCGCTTGCGAAAGCACGATTTGCGCCCCCGATTCCGATAGGTTCTCGGTGTGTCCCCAAAAAACCTCGCTTCCCAAGCTGAACTTCACGGTGCGGCGCAAGTTGAAGCGCTCATAGCGATCGCGTTTAGGAACATCCAGCATTACCAGCAGAGCCACGCCTAGCGCAAGTAGGTTGTAACTGCTCCAAATCCAGCCTAATCCCAGCCCTTTGATATCACCCGTGTCATACAGCTGCCACTGCAACATGCACTGGCCTAAATTAACCCATAGGCTAACTGCCGTTAAGCCAAAGAGGACCAACAGAGGCGAGGCTAGCTTGAAGTTAAAATTCAACCGTTCGCTCTGGGTGCCCTTGGGTGTCACCTTAAAGCCTTTGCCAAACGGGTTCAGCAGGGTCTGAAAAATGGTCAGGCATAGCGGAAAGGACAGCACTAGGTCGTAAACATCTGAGAGTACTAGCGAACGGCTACGTCCATTCAGCCAGCCGAAAGCCATGAGATTCACCAAATAGTAGGGCACTAGATAATCCAGCACGCCCTCAAAGCTGGCCCGCACTGGAATTACCCCCAGAAACGAGTACAGCAGAGGAGCTAGCAAGAAGCCTATCCGTGACAGACTGGTGAACCAGTGAAAAATGCCTGAGAAATGAGCCAGCCGTTGCAGAGGCCGTAAACCTGGCATTGTCAGCGGATTGTCTTGGATAAAGAATGCCTGAAGTGTTCCCTGTGCCCAGCGGAGGCGTTGGGTGGCGTAAGCAGCCATGTCGTCGGGTGCAGCCCCCGCGCTCAGCTTTTCATCGAGGTAGACCAGTCGATAGCCCTTAGAAGACAGACGGACTGCTGTGAAGTAATCTTCGCTGAGCGACTCAGTGGCAAATTGACCGCCAGCTGCCTCCAAGGCGCTCCGCCGCATGACGAAAGACGTGCCTGCACACACGACACTGTCAGTCCCATCGCGTACCGGTTCAATTTGCCGGTAGAACACCTCTTGCTCCGGAGTCAGAATATCCTCTAAGCCCAAGTTGCGCGCCACGGGGTCAGCTGAATAGAAGCTCTGAGGTGTCTGAACCAACGCCACTTTTGGATCTTGAAAGAAACCGACAGTCCGGGTCAAGAAGTTGCGGGTCGGGACGAAATCAGCATCAAAGCAGACAATCAGCTCGCCCTCAGTCTGGGCAATTGCATGGTTGAGATTGCCTGCTTTAGCGTGTTGATGGTCCAGACGGGCCATGTACTCGCAGCCTAATTCCTTAGCCAAGGCTTGTATCTCTGAGCGATTGGTGTCGTCCAGTAGATAAATCTGGTGGTTTGAGTAGTCAAGCGCCTGGCAACCAATAATGGTGCGTCGCAGAATAAATTCCGGCTCGTTATAGGTGGGAATCAGAATATCAACGCTGGGTGTGAAGAGCCCTTCTTCTACAGCTAGAGCACAGGTGTCAGCCTCGCGACGACGATCGCGTGTACTCAGCAGTAGTAACCACTGCAAACCGCCATTGGCAATCACCAGTAACTCTAGGATCAGCAGGCTGAGGCTGACAGTGGCATTCAGAGAATTACTGAGATTGAGCGTAGTGAAGCGCCAGCCTACGTAGCGAACTAAGAGCACCAGCAACACACCCACTACGAGCCAGCGTGACCATACCCTTGGTTGGTACATGGTCTTGATCACGATGAACACCAGCAAGGGCAATACAACTGCAGGTAAGCTCAGAGCCCAAAGAATGCGTTCTAGGCTCTGTAGCCACCAAGGTTTAGACTCCAGCATCGCACCCAGGCCATTCATCACCTGGGGCATCTCACGGATACTTTCCAACCAAACTAGAATGCCTAAACCTGCCAGTAGAACTGTTGCCAGCATCAGTAACAATCCCCGGCGTAGCCGTCTGCCTCGAAGAGCTTGAAGTTCGGACCCCTGGATACCTGTCATCTTGCCTTCTGCCAGTTTCGTGCCAATTTTGTTTGTCCTCAGGAAGCTGCCCTTGCCACTCTGCACTTGTGTACGGCTCCGTGGCTACTGTAGTGCCCCTGGAGATTAAGCCTAGAGGGTCAACGGCGGTGTAACTCTGAAAACTAATTACGATCGACCAACTTCAGACAGCTAATTTCGAGCAACCGATTTCGAGCCAGCGAGTTGGGGTAACAGTATTGAGGAAAATGATTTGAAGCAAATGCATTGAGGCAAACGAACTGGAGAACAACGGGAACACTAGTAACTGGTCTACCTGTGCTACCGTCTTTCCCTAGCTTCTATGAGTTACTCTCTGCGGATTACCGACTTGCCTGAAAGCGAACGCCCCCGCGAACGCTTGTTAGCGCAGGGAACTGCCAGTCTAACTAGTGCAGAGTTGCTAGCTCTACTTTTGGGAACGGGGCAAGGGCCGGGCAAACTCTCGGCGGTAGGGCTGGGGCAATACATTCTGCAAGAGCTAGGTCAACATCAGCGCGACCCTCTAGCTGTTCTGCGCAACGTTTCTCCACAAGAACTAATGCAGATTCCAGGTATCGGCCCCGCTAAAGCTACAACGATCCTGGCAGCTGTAGAACTGGGCAAAAGAGCTTTTCAAACTAAACCCTTGGAGCGAACCGTCGTTGACGACCCAGCGGTAGCCGCTGCGGCGCTAGGGGCCGAGTTGATGTGGCAGGAACAAGAGCGCTTCGCCGTTTTGCTGCTAGATGTCAAACACCGGCTGTTGGGAACGCAGGTGATTACGATCGGTACGGCCACAGAAACGCTGGCTCATCCACGCGATATTTTTCGAGAGGTCATTCGTCAAGGGGCAACTCGTGCCATCGTTGCGCATAACCATCCCTCAGGCAATCTTGACCCCAGTGAAGAGGATTTAGCTCTGACTCGACAGCTACTAGTCGGGGCTCAGTTTCTGGGGCTCCCGTTGTTGGACCATCTAATTTTGGGGAATGGCGACTATTGCAGTTTGCGCAGTAATACCTTGCTGTGGCAGGAGTATCCCCAAGGGGATTAGATACTCCCGCCAGAGCCACTTAAACTAGTGAGCAGGAATGCCGTTAGGTCGTTGCAGCAGTTGCTCAAGTGAGTGCCTGCGATCTGACTGTAAACCTACTGAAGGCATCTCTTCATGGCAACGAGAGCAGAACCAATAGGCGTGCCCACCCCGAATGTGCCGGAGTAAAACATTGGAGCAGTAAAGGCACTGAGTCATGGCTGTTTACCAATCGAAAGGGTGTTGAAAACGGGGGTATCTGAGGAGCACAGAACTAACGATAGGAGAGCTGTCCCTCAGCTTTAAATCGCATATTCACGCAATTTCTGGGTAGAACTCCCCAGGCGAATGTTAAGTTTAAAGTAATAGTTTGGATCCGAAACTACACGCACTAGTCGGTATTTTCGCCGCCGTAAAGTAGCGCACAGACTCAGAAAAATTTTTAAGGTATATATGATCTCTCTAGGACCAAATGGGCCAACTGTAACTCCGCTAGGTATTGGTACTTGGGCTTGGGGTGATCGCCTATTCTGGAGCTACAGCAATGACTATGGCGCAACGGAAGTTCAGGCAGCTTTTGAAGCGGCATTAGCAGCAGGTGTGACTCTGTTTGACACTGCCGAGATTTACGGCATGGGGGAGTCGGAGCGCCTGCTCGGGCAGTTTAGCCGGGATGCCAAAGTGCCTATCCAGATCGCTACCAAGTATGGTCCTCTGCCTTGGCGCTGGTCGGCTGAGTCAGTCGCTGAGGCCTTGACCGCTAGTTTGAACCGTTTGGGAACCGATCGGGTCACGCTTTACCAAGTTCATTGGCCGTTTAACTTTTTCATGAGTCAAGAGACGCTTTGCAGTGCCCTAGCCGATGAGGTCAAGCGTGGTCGTATTGAAGCTGTGGGAGTCAGTAATTACTCTGCGGCTCAAATGACCGAAGCTTATAATTTGCTGGCCAGCCGAGGCGTGCCACTGGCGGTGAACCAGGTGCGCTACTCGTTGTTGAACCGTCAAATTGAGACCAATGGCATTCTAGAGACGGCTCGACGTTTAGGCGTTACGATTTTGGCTTACAGCCCTTTGGCTCAGGGTTTGCTAACTGGTAAGTACAGTCCTGATAGTTTGACTACACCTACTGGAGCCCGTCGCTTTGATCAGCGCTTCCAGCGTAGTGGTCTAGAACAGATTGAGCCTGTGCTGTCATTGTTACGTCAGTTTGGCGAGATGCACAGTCGTACCCCAGCGCAGGTGGCCCTAAACTGGCTGATTGCTCAGGGTAGTGTAATTCCAATTCCGGGAGCTAAAGATGCTGAGCAGGCGCGTGCAAATGCAGGCACTTTGGGTTGGTCCCTCGACGAAAGCGAGGTCGCAAAACTGGAGCAACTAAGCCGTCCCTGGTTGCACTCTTAAGAGCGGTGTAAGTGTGACAAGTTATGGCTTTTAGTTAGTCGATACCCGTGCAAAAAGTGATCCTTAATGCATAATGCATCTGAATGCCAACTGTGCCTCAATATCGTTTACCTACCTGCTCCCTGGTCGACCTTTTGCCTAACTTTTTGCTTGATTTTTGCTTGAGTGTTAGACGTAAAACTGTCGTTCTTTAGGAATTTTTTCAGAAGTGTGCTGCCTAGTTCGCTTTATCTTTGGTACTGATCTTATAAGCAGTACGAAGGATTTGCCCTGCCAAAATTGCAGCCCCAAAACCATTGTCAATGTTCATAACACCAACACCAGCAGCGCAAGAGTTAAGCATGGTAAGCAAGGCGGCTAAGCCATTAAAGCTGGCACCATAACCGACGCTAGTTGGTACAGCGATCACGGGGCAATCGGCCATACCCGCTACCACACTGGCCAAAGCTCCTTCCATGCCGGCTACCACAACCAGTACTTGCGCTTCAGCAATGACTTGATGCTGGCTTAAGAGCCGATGTAGACCAGCAACGCCCACATCCCAAAGGCGTTGAGCCTGGAAACCACACAGTTCTACGGTGACTGCTGCTTCCTCCGCAACCGCTAGATCGGCAGTCCCTGCGCAGAGCAGGGTTACTGTACCCGGTCGCTGAGGCGGCGTAGTGGATTGAAGCGAGCAGATGCGAGCCGTCGGGTAGTAGATCAGATCAGGAATCGCTCGCTCCAGTTCGCAAAAAACAGCCGGTTCAATGCGAGTTGCCATAACGACGGCATGTTTGCCTCGCATTGCTTTAAAAATGCTGATTAGCTGTGCTGATGTTTTACCCGGCCCCCAGATCACCTCAGGGAAGCCGTTGCGCAGGCACCGATGATGATCTAAGCGTGCAAAATTGTCGACTACCTCGAACGGTAGGTGACGTAATTTCTCTAATGCAGTTTGAGGGTTGACTTGTCCTGCTGCAACAGCTTCTAGTAGGTCTTGAAGAGCTTCAGGATCGAGAGAATCAGACAAGGGATGGGTTGGACTAACATCATCTCTACGCTAACGCAAAAGTGCTGTCCCTCTGTATCGTCAACTGTTCAGACGAACGTGTATTGAAGACCATTGGCTTTAACAAAGCAGCAGATTATCCAGTGAAGTGGCATAGGCGAGATCCGCAGTGGAACTGCTTGGCACTCATAATTCGGTTATCGCTCTGGTCACTCAAACCCCATGTCCTTCGCCGATCAGCGCCTACTCCAGATCGAGCTCAATATTGATGCCTCACAACCGGCCCTGTTAGCAGGTTTGGAGACGTGGTTGCATTTGGGGCTTCTATCGGAGCGTCAAGTGAAAGATCTAGGGCGGCAAAGCTTAACCTGCTTGCTACCGGAGCTGGCAACCGAAGGGCTAGGTGTGGCCCAGCGTTCGCCGGTGAGTGCTGCCAGTTCTCAGAACTTGAACATAGACAGCCCTGTCGTGCAGTTAGAATCTGGCACCCCCCCTACTTCGGCACAAGCTTCAGGCAGGGACAGGACAACGTCTAGGCGCAGACCAACCGTCCAAGGTCTGAGCCTACTTGGGCAATTGGTTCAGCCCTTAATGGCGGAATTAAGCGTTGTCTGGCTACTGTTTTTGGGTGTCTTTTTAGTCGTTGTTTCTTCAGCCATTCTTGCTGCCAGTTTATGGCAAGAATTTTCAGCGCAAGGGCAATATTTGATTCTATTGACCTATACGTTAGCCTTCTGGCTGGCTGGCGTTTGGGCAGGAAGCCGAAGCAGCCTGCGGGCAACAGCCTATATGGTTCAGTTGGCTACTTTGCTGATTATTCCTGTTAATTTCTGGGTAATCGATGGTTTTGGTCTATGGCGTAGTGCCACTGGCTTGCTCATTGCGCTACCGGCTGCTCTAGCGCTGACTGCGGCCACATTTTTTTTACTAAAGCCAACTAGCTCCTCGTTTCAAGTAGGTCGTTCTCAGGCAAATTCTCGCCTTCTCTTGCTCAACGTCATAGCCCTCAGCTGGTTGCACTGGGGTTGGGGCTGGGCTGAGTTTGCTTTGGTCGCGACCTATCTGGGCAGTGTGGGAACCGCACTTGCTCTCTTCTGGCAGGATCGCAATTTCCAAGGGCAAACAGCTCAACCTACGGACCCGCAGGAATCGGCTCAGCTGAGGAGTCAGGCACGCCTGCCTTTAGGAGTGATAGCGGCCGCGGGAGCCACGCTTTTGCTGATCGCGCGCGCGCTCCTAGTTGCCCAGGTTCCGATACAGCAATTAGGCCTGGCTTTTGGAATTTGTGGCTGGCTAGCCTATTGGCTAGCTCGACGTGAACCTCAGCAAGAACCTGCCACTTGGGCCGGTGCGGTGCTATTGCTGGTAGGTTGGTCTGTTTCTGTAGCTGCGACGTTTTCGGGGCAAGCTCTAGCTGTGAGTGGTTTGGGGCTTTGGCTGTTGCTGGAGCGTTTGCGTCGTTACTGGCGCAGTCTAGAGCTCATCGCAATTGTGTTAGTCGGCTTGCAAGCCTTCTGGCTGTTGGGACGGCTCCTGCCCGTGCCGGTGCGTGAAGTCTGGCTCAACTTCTGGACGCAGCTAGCCGGTCCAGCCTTCATGCCTTGGGCACTAGCTGGTGTCGTCTTGTTCCCCTATTTGCTGCTGGTACTGCTGCTGGCTACCCGTCTACGCCGTTGGCAACAGTCTGAGCTGGCTGCTCAGGCTGAGTTAGTGGCGTTAACTTTAGGCTTTGGCTTGACGTTGTTGAGCCTTGCCAATCCCCTGTTGCGCTCGCTCAATTTGCTGTTGTCTGGTCTAACGCTCGCAGTAATGGTGCGTAGGCGTGCTAGTGCCTCCATAGGGCTGATTTACTTGACCCACCTCACTCTGGGGGCAGCGCTGTTTTCTAGTGTTGCCTGGCAACAGCCCAACTTAGGGGTAAGGTCCTGGACTGGACTGGTGCTGCTGGGAGTAGTTGGTGAGTGGCTGTTTAGTGCAGGTCTAGATCGGCCTGTCTGGCGCCGCAGCGCCTGGCATATAGGCTTGGGTTTGGCGGCACTCAGTTATGTGCTTTTGCTGGTCGAGCCCAATAGCAATTGGCGCTTGAGCTGGCTGGTTGTTCCGATCACCTTGACCGTTATTGCGCAGCGTCGATCGTTTCCGCAGCCTGCTTTAGCTTCAGGATTGAGCGTAGTTGCCTTGTTAGTTTTGCAACCTTTAACGCTAACTCTTGCCAGTTCTCGTCTGGTTAGCTTAGCGACAGCTGTTGGTTTGATGCTGCTCAATACCCGTCAGCTACGGCAGCTAGCCATGGCATCTATCACAGTTGGCTTCGCCTTGGCTTTGGCAGCAAGCGTGGTTGAGCAAGTGCTGCCTGAGGCCCTTATGACAATTGGCTTTTGGTCTAACCTTGCTGCTTTTGCACTTCTGCCACTGTGGTTTTTGCGTCAGACTTTGGCAAGACGCACCACAACTCTGGCTCATATTTATGCACAGTCAACTGATGACTGGGGCATGGCCTTGGCTGTAGTCAACCTGTTGGTTTTGGCTCTGCATTCTTTGAGTTTCGCCTTGGGTTTTGCTCCGCTTAGTGGGATGCAATGGTCCTGGATTACAGCCGCAATCTGGCTGAGCTTGGGCACCATTTATCGCAATTGGCAGCAGCCTAGCAATTTGGGTTTCTATGGTACTGCCTGGGCGTTAGAAGTTCTAGTGGCAGGATTGGCGACGCAAACTGACTCCGTGGTAACTCATTGGACAATTGCTAATTTAGGGTTGGCATTACTGACTCAAGTTGCGGGAGACTGGCGGCTTCGACAAACTGACCAAGAGCGCTATACCAGCTGGAACCTTATTCCTGTCACTTATGCGATTCTGGGGCTAGTGGGTGCTCATAGTAGCTTCACAGCCTTAACTGGGCTATATACGTTCACAGCTACTCTAATAGGGTTGGCAGTAAGCCGTCGTCAAGCAAGTTTCAAACCCTGGGCCTATCTATCATTATTTGGAATTACGATTGCAGCCTACGAACTGCTGATCTATCAACTCATCCAAGCCCGGACAGGCAGTTGGGGCGATGGGCTGTTAATGCTGGCTATTTTGGCAACTGCTTTTGCCTTGGTAGAGAACTTGCTAGCTCCAACACTAGCAACTTATCTGCGCCTCTCTCAACAAGGGCTGGGTAGACTAGCCCACTTGCATTGGCTGGGGGGCAGTGGTCTCATTCTTTTAGCATTGCTCGATACTAATTCCGGCAGCCGTTGGCTTAGTGTCGGAGTGGTCACTCTGCTGGCTCTCTACGCCATTTTTCAGGGTCGTAGACGGGATGGTTGGGTTTATGCAGGCATTGGTGAAGCAGTCATCGCCGTTGCCCATAGCCTTGATCTGCTTCTACCTGACTCACAGCTTTTGGTTGCTTGGGGTGCAGCACTGACTTGCCCTCTTGCCTTGATGTTGTATTACCTGCCCTGGCAAGCTTGGGGTTGGTCTTTACGACCCTGGCGTCGATCTGCTTATGCGTTCCCAGCTATTGTGGTGTGGCTGACAGCTTGGGGAATTAACTTACAAAGCTTGCTAATTGTCGCTGCTTTTTATGCTTGGTGTGCCAGGACTTCAGCGCAAATTCGTCTTAGCTATTTCAGTGTTTTTCTCGCAGATTGGGCACTCGTTCGTCTTTTTCAGTTACAGGGGTGGCAAGAGCCTTTATGGTATGCGGCGATTGTAGGTGGCTCACTTCTGTACATTGCTCAAATCGAACCGCAGTTGCAACCACAAAGTGAGCGGGATAAACGCCACATTCTACGCTCCCTAGCTACCGGTTTAATCTGTGTTGTTGCTTTCTACCAATCTCAAGCTGACTTCGGTTTAGGGCTCTTGGCTTTGGGACTGAGTTTAGGATTTATCCTAGCCGGTTTGACGCTGCGCATCCGGGCTTTTTTATATGTTGGAACTGTCGCTTTTGTGCTGAAAGTTCTACATCAGCTCTGGTTGTTTGTTCAGAGTGAGGCTTTTTTGCTTTGGGCAATGGGTATCTTGCTAGGATTGGCTCTAATCTGGTTGGCTGCTAACTTTGAGGCTCGCCGTACCCAAATGACTCTGCTGCTGCGCAATTGGTTGGCTGAGTTAGAGGCATGGCAATGAAGTGGAACAAGCTGCGGTTTAAAGCCTTGAGTTAAAGCTTGAGGTTAATCCTGCATACTCCGCCCTTCAATCTAAACGTATCTGACCCCCTATGAGAATAGGGTCATTGTCCCTTGGGGAAGCCTGCAGCATTCGCTCATAATGTCGCGCAGCCAGCCACGAGTCAATACTGTGAGTGATAAGGAAGTTGTGTAGGCTATGCTCCGCAAACGCAACGGTGCCAAAGCCTTGATCGCGATGGTTCTGTGGGCGTTTTTGCTAACGGCTAGCTGCACGCGAATGCAGCAGACGGAGCGAATTTGGATTCGCTACAGCGATCCAGTTTCCGGCCAAAGTTTAGTTTATCCAAACGACTGGGTTGTGACTTCGGACGCTAATGGGGACAAAGTTTTTCACACTCCAGCTTCAGTGAATGTTCAAGTGCGGATTGGTGTCACTGCTAACCCAGAAGCCCTCCCAACTGGTACTCCCAACTTTCTGACCGCTCAGCGGGACACTGGCTGGCTTACGCTTCAGACCGCCCAGCAACCTAGCACCTTAACGTTGCGTTTGGTCCGAGGCTCCCTAACCTACACCTTTGAGGCCAGCACTGACCGTGACCGGTTCAACGAGTTTTTGCCTTACTTCTATTACATGGCGAGTCAATACACGGTTAAGCCGGTCGATGGCTCTCCCCTACCGAATCAGTTACCGAATCGGTCAGTGCCTTAGTGCTATTTGCCTAAGCGCCATGCTGCTAGACAGTCCGTTGGCCCAAGCCCAGCCCCAAGCCCAGCCCCAAACGAAGTTTGCGCCCGGCGTGACTCTACTGCCGCCCCCTCACGCTGGGGCCCAACCGCTGCCAAAAGGCACGATTACGGCTGTGTTGCGTGACCCGAAGGGTGGCATCTGGCTAGCCTTCAGCGGGGATAGCGGGGACGCTCAGACCAAGACAACGCTGGCCTACTTAGACATTAACCAGGGCCAAGTCCGTACAGTTGTCTCTTTGCCTCAAGGGAGAGTCCAAGCCCTTCAACTGGCTGGAGATCAGCTTTGGCTAGCAATTGCATCTGAGGGGGCCAACCAATTGCTGAGCTTTAGCCGCAGTTCTACCACTCCCAGTCAACTCATTCCCCGCCTTAGCCTACCGCTTCCAAGTCAGCCAACCGCATTGGCACTGGACGCTAGAGGTCGCCTTTGGGCGGCAACTCAAGCCATCTCAGCCCAACCTGGCTCGCTGTTTTTCCTTGCACCTCGCAGCACAAAGCTACAAGAAGTGTCAGGTTTGCCAACCGGTGATGTGACTGCCCTTAGTTTCAACAACCAGCGGTTGTGGGTGGGTTTGCGTCTGAGCGATAGGATTGGTAGCGCTTTGCTTGCCTTCGATCCCGATCGGCAGCTTGTTGTTGACCAGGTTCGGGGTTTGCCCTTGGGCGGTGTTGACCTTCTGCACACTGATAGCCGGGGGCGTCTGTGGGTTAGCACCCGCCTCGAGGGGTTGGAGCGCAGCAGCTTGGCGCGGATTGACCCTCGCAATGCTCGCTTGATCGCTCAGATCGCGAACTTACCAGTTGGCCCAATTGCCAGTCTCGTTTCTGATAGCAGTGACTCGCTCTGGATTGGCTACAGCTCAAACCAATACGGCCCAAACCAGATAGAAGGGCAACTGGTGCGGGTAGATCCGGGCCGAGGGCTGGTACTAGAGCGCTCACAAGGGTTGCCCTCTGCACCGATTACGGCTCTCACAATTGATAGCAGTAACCAGCTTTGGCTTGGTCTGGCTAGCTCTAGAGCTGCTGAGCGCCTAATCCGCCTGGATCCGACAGCTCAGAGGCTAGGCCGAAGCCTACCGGTGCCACAATCTGGTCTGCTCACCGATTTGCAGTTTGACGATCAAGGACGAGGTTGGGCTGTTTTGAGTACCCTCGAAGGCCACGACCAACTTTGGCGCTTAGACTCCAGCCAACATCAGTGGGTGACGAACTTCAAGCTCAACGAGCGAGTGAGCGCGTTTAAAGTCACTGCCAAGGGGGACTTGTGGTTGGGACTGAACGATCCGAATCAGGCTTTAAGCCAGCCTAGAGGCCGCTTAGTCCGACTTGATCCTGACCAGCAGCGCTTCTCTGCAGTTGCAGGCTTGCCGACTGGCTTGGTCAGTTTGCTCGGCACAAACGCCAAGGGCTCACTCTGGAGTGTGATCAGTACAGGTTTCAGTGACCAGGTGGTCCGGCTAGATCCGCAATCGAGTGGGCAACCGACGCCAGTGGCCAATTTGCCTACTGGGTTGGTTACAGCTCTCGTTTTTGGCCCCCATCAACAGGTTTGGCTCGGCATGGACTATGGCCGTTTGCTCCGCTTGAACCCAGCGTGGTCCAGGGTCGAAGCTCAAGTTCCCAAGTTGCCACCGGCACCCATTCAGACATTGCTACCTTCGAACGAGCAGTTGTGGGTCTTGACAGGTCCCTATCCGGGCGGACCGTCTGCTAGTCTGCTCCAAATTGACCCCAAGCAGAGCAAGGTTCTCGCTCGTTGGGAGTTGGAAGGCAGTGTAACTGCCCTTAGCCTGGATTCAGCTCAAAACCTGTGGCTAGCCGCCTATGACACAACAAGCAACCGCAGCAATTTGATTCGTCTGTCGCCTAGTTCCAGTCACCCTAGCGCTCGTCTCTCTGAACTTACCGGCAAAATAACCCGTCTTCAGCAGGGCGATGCTGATCATCTGTGGGTTGTGCTCAGCCAGACGCAGAATGGGGTTTCACAAAAGAGTCAACTTCTACAAATTGATACGCGACGGGCTCGTCTGAGCGGTTCTGTCCAGGGTTTGCCTGGTCAAGCGGTCACAGTGGTCAGTCGGAATGCTAAAGGGCAAATCTGGCTCGCCAGCCACGATTTTAAGCGCCAGCAAAGCTACCTACTTGCTCTAAAGCCGAGCCAATTTCCAGCGTTGCAGCCTCAAATTCAGAGGAATTTGCTTACTTGGCAGATTGCTCTGGAGAAACCTGCTAATGCTGAGTTGCTGGGCTACGTGTTTCGCATTGGTGAGCTGCCCTGGCAACAGGTCAATACCCAGGAGACTCAGCAGACTTTTAGCTATTTGCGGTTCGGGCTTTTCGCTCGTTCCCATGTCTTAGAAATCTACCCACTTTATGCCGGAGGTTTTGGCCCAGTAACTCGCCTTGAGTTTCGCTTCAGCGGGCTGCGTCTGCTGCTTTTGCTGGGCCTGCCCGTTGGCATGTTGGTGCTGACACTAGGTTCGATTTTGCTTTGGCATCGCCACAACCAACAACGCCAAGCCTCAGCGTTGCCCTTGTCCTCTGAACCTTCTTAAAGGGACTTTCTTAGAGACCAACCCTTAGAGACCAGTCAATAGCGAGTTCGCAACAACAACGCATCCCCTCGAAAATCAAAAGTCTCTATGGCATCCAGTAATTCTGGGGCAACTGTATAACCCAAAACAACCAAAGGACCCTGAGGTCTGGGTGGCGGGTTGATGGCTGCTGCAACCTCAGTTAAGCGCATTGGACTGGTTGCAATTGTCCAATTGGAACTGGCCTGCCGTCCTGGTAATTCACGTAAAGAGGCACCCGACAGCGTAATCCTGAGATCAACAGAGAGAGGAAAGACCGGTGGTGTGGTGTGAGCCAGTGCTTGTGGAGGAGCAGAAGGCAGTAGCGGCACACCTAAGCTCAATGAAGGAGCAAGGTGGGGCGTTGGCAAGGCTGGTGTGAGCGGAGCAAAACGCGGGGCGGCTTGGCGTGGAGATGGCTGGCTGGAATTCGGATTGAGTAGACGAGGGGTTGTATCCACTGACGGTCGAACTTGTGTAGCCCCACGCGAACGCCACGGTTGGGATATCGAATTTTGCGGTGCGGACAGAGCGGGTTGAGCCCAGGTTGGCGACGGCTTTGCGTAGCTTACAGCGGCCAGTAGACTCAGCCCCAAGCTGCCTCTGAAGTATCGTGTGCACTTCATCCCGTTCTACCCTCTGGGTTGCGCCCTGATGAACCGCGTCTACACTCAGTCTTAACTCGAACTGTCGAGAGCGAGAGCAAAAGGATTAAGCAAATATTGTTTCATTCTCAACCCGCCAAGCGGGGTCAACAATACAAATAAATACGAGAGGTTGTTCGCCTGTGTTCTCGATGAACTGCCGGGCATCAGGAGGAATGTAAATGGCCTGTTCGGGGCCGACTGCCTGCTCTTCCTCGTCGATATGCATCACGCCCTGCCCTGAAAGGATGTAGTAGACCTCAGATGTGCTCAGACTGTGGGGTAGTGAAACCTGGCCTGGCTGAACTACGGCATGCGCCAGGCTGTAACGAATTTCGATAGCTTGCTTGTCAGGGTGTAGCAGTTGCCGCAGTTGTGTTCCATCGCCTGCCCGTTCCTCAGCGCAAGCTGCCAATGCTCGAATCAGCATCTCGACCCTATCTTCTTCATTGACTACTGGTCCCCAGTGTAGGCAGCGACCTACACTGGCGATGCGCAGATTCGAGGTTCTGACTGTGAACGCTCCTGATCCTGGCTCCGAAGATAATTGGTCACTGCTGTCTTCTCAGATTCAAGAAGTCGAGCAGTCAGTTCAAGAGCTGCGTGAGCGCTACGCCTACGCCCAAGCTAATCAGAGCCAGCAGGCAGAAATCAAACAGCGCTCCGTAGAACTGCAAGCAGAATTAGATCATCTGCGCCGACGCCTGGAAGAATTGGATTTTGAGCTGGAGAGCCGCCTCTTCTCTTGGCGGGACCTCAAAGAGCCTTTCTGGCAAGCTGTGCGGTTCGGTGGAGTGGGCTTTGTGCTGGGTTTTCTACTCAAGAGCTGCACCGGCTGAAGCTGCACCGACTGACTACTGAAAGCCAAGCAGCTCATAGGGCTACAGACAAAACGTTCGGATCTCTTCACAAATTTGGTAAGTAATTACTCCTAGACTGTTGACTTTTCTTTACAGAAGTCTTAATCTTAATTCTTGTAAACCGTCACTCATCTGAGTAAGGATACTCAACATGACTGCAACCCTCGAGCGCCGCGGTAGCGTGAGCGTGTGGGACCAGTTCTGCGAGTGGGTCACCTCCACCAACAACCGCCTCTACATTGGCTGGTTCGGCGTGCTGATGATCCCCACCCTGCTAGCTGCTACCACCTG
>NZ_JACJPL010000012.1 GCF_014696065.1 Leptolyngbya sp. FACHB-261
TTTTTCGGCAAGGATTAGCCACAATTATTAACCGTGACCCAGAGATGCAGGTGATTGCCCAAGCCGAAAATGGGGAACAAGCGATCGCTCTATTTGGGGAACACCAACCGGATATCACGCTCATGGATTTGCGAATGCCTGAAGTGGAAGGAGTTGCCGCCATTGGTGCAATTTGTGCTGCTGCTAAATCGGCTCGGATTATTGTACTGACCACTTACGATAGTGACGAAGATATTTATCGAGGATTGCAGGCAGGCGCAAAAGGATACCTGTTGAAAGAAACTGAACCTGACGAGCTTCTGAATGCGATTCGTACCGTTCATCGGGGTGAGAAGTACATTCCGCCCGATGTGGGAGCAAAGTTGGTACAGCGGCTCAGCAATCCAGAACTGAGTGAACGAGAACTGGCGGTACTCCGTTCACTAGCACAGGGGATGAGTAATGCCGATATTGCGACTGCTTTGAGTATCGGTGAAGGCACGGTCAAATCTCATGTCAATCGGATTTTGAATAAGTTAGATGTTAGCGATCGCACCCAAGCGGTGATTGTTGCCGTTAAACGCGGCATTGTTAGTTTATAGGATGTACTTTCGATCGAATTCGGATTCTAACTTAAGTTATAGTCAGCCTTCTGCTTTGTGATGGCACAGTTACTCTATCAATTTGTACTGTAAAAGAGTTAACTTGCTATAGGCGACAGCTTGAAGGCGACCACCTATATTGAATTTATGCAAGCAGTCATGCAAATGGATCGAGCAAGTAAATTGCACGGTTCTATGCTTGATACAGATGTAAAAAGATGAGCGACGATCGTAGCCACAGGTCTTTACTTGTACCACCTTCACCTCAAGATTGGATTCAAGGTATTCTGAGTTCCAAGGTCGTGCTGGTGATGTACGGAGACTATCAATGCCCTAGAAGTGCGGACGTTTACAAGCTGATTAAAGCGATCAAACGAGAGCTTAGTGCTGCTTTTGGAGATGCTTATTTATGCTTCATCTTCCGTCATTTTCCACAAACACAGATTTATCCCCATGCTCAACGGGCAGCCCAAGTCGCCGAAGCCGCCGCCGCCCAAGGAAAGTTTTGGTTGATGAGCGATACTTTATTTGACCATCAGCAAAGGTTGGAAAACGGTTATCTTATCGAGTACGCCAATGATTTAGGGCTTGACATTCCTCAATTTCTCAAAGAGTTGTCTAAACAAGTGCATGTCGATCGCATCAATGAAGATATCGAAGGCGGAATAGAGAGTGGAGTAACGACTGCCCCAGCCCTGTTTATCAATGGAATTCGGTATACCGAGCGCTGGAACACGACGGAGTTGATGGCAGCCATGATTGCTGCAAGTCATTAAGTTCCCCGATCTTTGCTCTCAATTCATATCTGACTTGACTGTAAGTGCTATAAGTTATCAAATTTTGATGGCTAGGATTTTGCCTGTTTCACTGAACAAAACTGTCGCTTTTTGAACCATGCCAAAAATTACCATGCCAACAACTGAATTCTTTCGTATTGATTTAGTCAATTACAAATCAATACTTCCTCGGGGATAATTCTATGCCGCATTTATTAGTACAGGGCAAGAATAATTCTGGGTATGAAGGTACACCTCAGACTGATTCTCTTCAGGACTCCTCAGTTAATCATGCCCTGATTGCGATCGCGCAAGAAGTTACTGAGTTGCTGAGACAAACTTATCCGATACAAACTGATGAAATTAAAACAGGAGAAACAGGATGATACTGCAAGATAAAGTGGCGTTAGTCACTGGTGGCACAACGGGAATTGGTCGAGCAACCGCGATCGCTTATGCTCAACAACAAGCAAAGGTGGTGGTGGTTGGTCGTCGAATTGATGAGGGTGAAGAAACGGTTCGATTGATTAAGGATACTGGCGGAGAGGCAATTTTTGTGCAAGCCGATGTCACAAAAGAAGCCGATGTTGAAGCAATGGTTGATAAAGCGGTTGACGTTTTTGGTCGGTTAGATATTGCATTTAACAATGCAGGAACTGTCGGCGAAAACCCCTCATTGATTGAGCAAACAGAAGCGGAATACGAGCGCATTATGAACGTCAATGTCAAAGGCGTTTGGTTGTCGATGAAATATGAAATCGCTCAGATGTTGAAACAGGGAAGCGGTTCGATCGTCAATACGGCATCTGCGAATGGAGTAGTTGCACTTCCTAGCGTACCCCTTTACACCGCGAGTAAACATGCGTTAATCGGTTTAACAAAAGCTGCTGCGCTCCAATATGCTAAAGCGGGTATTCGCATCAATATCGTTGCACCAGCAGCAATTGAAACAGATATGTTTGAAGCTGCTACAGGTGGGCAGGATGAAGTCAAAGCTTACATAACAGGACTTCACCCGATCGGACGAATTGGAACACCGCTTGAAGTTGCAAATGCAGTTCTGTTTTTATCATCTGACATGGCATCTTTCACAACAGGTGCAACATTGCTGGTAGATGGTGGGTATGTAGCGCAGTAGTCGATCGGCACTGCGACACGTTGCGACCCAATAGCGATCGACCCCGTGTTGATGTGGACACGAGTAGGATTGTCTCTCGCGGTATTACTGACATGGGGAATGTTAGGGCTTCATGTTGCGATCGTCATTGCAAATAAAACACTTTAGATAGATAGAACCAGGAGTATTTAATCATGGTCAAAGAGCAAACTGTAGACGGACAAGCTTCTTTACAAGCAACTACCAATTTGACACCAGCCCAGGAGTCTTTGCAAGCACTTTGGGAAGAGCATTTACAGTACGAGTTTGGCACTCACAGTACTGAAGATGCCCTCGCTACGATGGTTGAAGATGCTTACGTTAACCACATCCCGGTAATGATTGGGGGAGTCGGGAAACCAGCACTGCGCG
The DNA here is from genome assembly GCF_014696065.1 of Leptolyngbya sp. FACHB-261. NCBI lineage: Bacteria > Bacillati > Cyanobacteriota > Cyanophyceae > Leptolyngbyales > Leptolyngbyaceae > Leptolyngbya > Leptolyngbya sp. FACHB-261. Next base: position 2,886 of record NZ_JACJPL010000012.1, read on the forward strand.
AGTTTTATTCCAAATACCTCATTCCACAGATGCCGCCCGACATGGAGTTGACCCCAATCTCGCGCACGATCGGGACAGATCAACTCGTGGATGAAATGGTGGCTAAGTTCACTCATACTGTTTGGATGGAATGGATATTACCCGGCGTTGCTCCCACCGGAAAACGGGTGGAAGTGCCAGTAGTAGCGATTATTCGGTTTCGTGACGGCAAGTTAGCCCACCAACACATTTACTGGGATCAGGCAAGTGTATTGGTTCAAGTCGGCTTGCTCGATCCGAGTACACTTCCCGTCGTGGGCGTTGACAGTGCATGTAAGGCGATCGATCCCAACTTACCTTCAAACACACTAATCGATCGCGACTAAGTGTAGGAGCCAGCAAATATCAATGCCTAAACCCGCCATTTTGCAACCAGGATCGCAACTCGCCTGACCCAGCCACGTTCTATACCCGTGGTGAAAAAGGCTATCTGGATTATCCAGCCCTAGCAAAAGTTTAGAAACTTAGAAAACGAAATAACTCACATGAAAGTTTTGATTGTTCTTGCACACCCAGAGTCGAAAAGCTTTAACGGAGCAATGTTTCAGACAGCAATTGACACGTTCAAAGACTCTGGGCATGATGTTCAATATTCAGACCTCCATACCATGAGATTTGACCCTGTATCCGATCGCCGCAACTTTACGTTTGTCAAAGATCCTGACTACTTTAAGCAGCAACTTGAAGAGATGTATGCAACTGAAGTTGGAGGATTCATTCCAGAAATTGAAGCTGAGATCCAAAAACTGGAATGGTGCGATCTGATGATTTGGCAATTCCCTTTGTGGTGGTTCAGTGTCCCTGCAATTTTGAAGGGGTGGGTCGATCGCGTCTTTGTTATGGGGCGTGTTTACGGTAATGGACATATTTATGAAACGGGCAGATTTCGAGGTAAGCAAGCAATGCTCTCGTTGACCACAGGTAGCACAGAAGAGGACTATCTTGCAGGCGGTTTTAACGGTGATATCCATGCTATTCTGCGCCCAATTCAGCGAGGGATGCTGCAATTCGCTGGTTTTGACGTTCTTGCTCCGCAGATTGTTTATGCCCCCGTTCGCCAAACAGATGCAGTTCGTCAACGCGTCTTAAATGATTTTTCGCAACGATTGCGAACCATTGAACGTGAGTTGCCCATCGCCGTAGGTCAGTATTGATCGGCATGGAATTGGCGGGACTGAATTTATGGGTCACGCAGCCAGGATCGTACTCATCCTGTTTGTAGGAGGCCCTTCTTATTGCTGGCTCCTACACGTATTGCTCATTGAGTTTTTGACAAAGTGACACAGCTATTCACAACAAGAGGTAACTATCATGATGCTGAAAGACAAGGTTGCTTTAGTGACGGGAGGAACATCGGGCATTGGTAGAGCTACTGCGATCGCTTATGCCCAACAACAAGCAAAGGTGGTGGTGGTGGGTCGTCGAATGGATGAAGGTGAAGAAACGGTTCGGTTGATCAAGGAAGCTGGCGGAGAGGCGATTTTTGTGCAAGCAGATGTCACAAAAGAAGCCGATGTTGAAGCAATGGTTGATAAAGCAGTGAGTGTTTTTGGTCGGTTAGATATTGCCTTTAATAATGCAGGAACTGTCGGCGAAAAACCCTCATTGATTGAGCAAACAGAAGTTGAATACGATCGCACGATGAATGTCAATGTCAAAGGCGTTTGGTTGTCGATGAAGCATGAAATCGCTCAGATGTTGAAACAGGGAAGTGGTTCGATCGTCAATATGACATCTGCGAATGGAGTCGTTGCATTTCCTACCCAACCCCTCTACACCGCGAGTAAACATGCAGTAGTCGGTTTAACAAAAGCTGCTGCGCTCCAATATGCCAAAGCAGGTATTCGCATCAATGTCGTTGCACCAGCAGTAATCGAAACAGATATGTTTGAAGCAGTTACAGGTGGGCAGGATGAGGTCAAAGCTTACATAACAGGACTCCACCCGATCGGACGAATTGGAACACCAATTGAAGTTGCAAATGCAGTTCTGTTTTTATCATCTGACCTGGCATCGTTCACAACAGGTACAACATTGATGGTAGATGGCGGGTATGTAGCGCAATAGTCGATCGGCAGTGCGAAATATTGCAGTAATCGAATGCGCGATGGCTAGCTTTTGCCTGTTTTGTTGAGCAAATTGTCAACTTTTGAACCATGCTAACAATTACAACGCCAGCCATTGAAGCCAAGCGCAAAGGCTTAACGCACACCCGATTGCAGCAAATACTCGGCTATATTCGTACTCTCCTTGATCGAGATTTATCACTGACTGAACTTGCAGAAGTGATCAATATTAGCCCGACTTACTTTGCGAGTTTGTTTAAGCAAACAATGGAAATTTCTCCCCGTCAGTGCGTGATTCAACAGCGCGTGGAACACGAAAACAGATTTGGCGATCGCAGACATTGCCCTACAAGTAGGCTTCTCCAGTCAAAGCCATTTGACGCAGCACTTCAAGCGATTCATGGGAAAGACCCCCAAGCAGATTCGCTAGCACCATAAGAATCTGAAAGAAATCGAGTCTTGGAACTCATTACATTGAAGTTAAGTTAGGCAAGAGTCTGAAGCAGCAACAGAATTAAGATTGTATCTTCGTCCACAACGTCAACTAAGAATGGATCGTACAAAAATGAGTATTCAGCAATTAATCACGCCTGAAAAGCATGACTTAGGTGGGTTTAGTGTACAGCGCATCTTGCCGAGTGAAACCCTAAAAATGGTTGGACCTTTCATCTTCTTTGATCACTTAGGCCCAGCTATTTTCCCGGCTGGAAAAGGCGTCGATGTTAGACCCCATCCACACATCAATTTAGCGACGGTTACCTATTTGTTTGAAGGAAGCCTTCTGCATAGAGATAGTCTAGGTACAGTACAAGAGATTTTTCCAGGCGAGGTGAACTGGATGACAGCGGGCAAAGGTATTGTTCATTCTGAGCGATCGCCCGAGAGCTTTAGAGAGAAAGAATCTACTCTTCACGGCATTCAGACCTGGATTGCCCTCCCCGAAATCGCTGAAGAAGTTGAACCCAGCTTTTCACATTATCCAGCGACTGATTTACCGAGGTGGATTCAAACAGGCACCAGCGCGACTTTGATCGCCGGTAGCTACCAGTCTCACCAATCACCAGTTAAAACCTACTCTGCTACTCTTTACCTAGCGCTCGTTTTCACGGAGGGTAGTGAATTTCAGCTAGCGCCAATAGAAGGTTTAGAAAGGGCAATTTATAGCGTCACATCCGGCCTATTCGTAAATGGAAAGCCGTTAGAGCCATATCATCTAGCCGTTTTAGCGCCGGATGAATCAGTAAATATCAGTGCGGGGGCTGAGGCAAAAGCAATGATTATCGGCGGGGCACCAGTGGGCGATCGCACAAAGTACTGGAACTTTGTGTCGAGCCGCCCAGCGCGTATCGAGCAGGCAAAACGAGATTGGCAAGACCGCCGCTTCCCGGCAGTTCCTGGTGAAACTGAATTCATTCCGCTCCCTGATAATTCAGATCACGGTAGTAGTGCGCCCCCTCTGAGTTGATGATGGTTTAGGCGTTCTTTGCTGAGCGAGAGAACAGCAGCTTAACTCGTACAGCAAGGCTTTCTACTATTTCGGATTAAGACTATTTCATTCGCAAAACGCTTGGGAAATGATATGGAAGTCGGAATTGACAGTTTTGCCTCGGTTGGAACAAGTGAAAATGGTGAAACGGCGGATGCCGCGCAGTCTGTCGCCGAACTGCTGGAGAGAATAGAGCAGGCGGACCGTTCCGGCTTGGATATCTTCGGTATCGGCGAGCATCATCGGCATGAATTTTTAGATTCGGCAAACGCGGTTATTCTCGCCGCTGCCGCCGCACGCACCGAGCGTATCCGTCTAACCAGCGCGGTTACGGTGCTGAGCGCGGCTGACCCGGTGCGTGTGTTTCAACAATTCGCCACGCTCGATTTGATTTCAAAAGGTCGCGCCGAAATGGTTGTCGGGCGCGGCTCGTTCACCGAAGCCTTTCCGCTATTTGGATTTAGCCTCGGCGATTACGACGAGATTTTCGCTGAAAAGCTCGAACTCTTGCTCAAAATTCGGGACAACGAAACGGTCGATTGGTCGGGCAAATTTCGCCCCGCGCTGGAAAACCAAGCAATTTATCCGCGTCCGCTGCAAAAGCCATTTCCCATCTGGCTCGGGGTCGGCGGTACACCGCAATCTTTCCGCCGCGCCGGAATGCTTGGACTGCCGCTCGTGGTTGCTATTATCGGCGGCGAAACGCATCGCTTTCGCTCTCTCATAGATTTATACCGCGATGCCGGAGAGTACGCCGGGTACGCACCCGAAACGTTGAAAGTTTCATTGCATTCAATCGGTTATGTCGCCGACACGACTGAGCAAGCCGTTGAAGAATTCTTTCCGGGCTACGCCGAAACGTTCACTAGAATTGGCAGAGAGAGAGGCTGGCCGCCCGTTACGCGCGCCGCTTTTGACGCACAGCGCGGCGCGACCGGCGCGTTACTGGTCGGCAGTCCCGAAGAAGTGGCGGAGAAAATCCGCCGTCACAGCGAATCGCTCGGTGGCATTTCGAGAGTAACTTTTCAAATGGACAACGCACAGATGAATCACGCCCAACTGATGCGCTCCATTGAACTGATTGGAACGCAAATGTCGCCACTCTTGAACGATTAAAATGTGCGGGCATGGTTCAACTTAAGTTCCGCTAGGGTAACAAGACAGAGAGACGAGCTGGAACACCGCTTGAAGTTGCAAATGCAGTCCTGTTTTTATCATCTGACTTGGCATCGTTCGTAACAGGTGAAACATTGATGGTAGATGGTGGGTTTGTAGCGCAGTAGTCGATCGGCAGTGCGAAATGTTTGACACAGCACTTTAAGCGACTCACTAAAGTAACACTGAAATCGGTTCGCTAATTCCATAGGAAACTCCATAAGAATCTGCAAGAAGTTGAGTGTTGGAACTGACTGCACTCAAGTGAACTAAGACAAAGAGAACTTAGGAGTTGATGATGTCCAAAGTGTCTTCTACCTCACCACCACAAAACTAAAGAAAGGAATCGTTACCATGAGTACCCAACCGACCGAAGTGATCAAAGAGTTTCTGGCGAATACGGCAACCGAAAAGGTCGAGGCGGCTGCCCGTCGGCTCGTCGCGGAGGACGCAACATACATTTCCCTGAATTTCGACAACCCTGAACTGAAGCAAATCTTGCCTTGGACGGGAACCGCCAAAGGTCCTCAAGCGTTCATCGATACGTTCTCCCGGGTTGAGAAATGGTGGACGATCGAGGACTTCGCCGTTACCACCCTATTCGGTGAAGGCGAGAACGTTGCTGTGTTCGGCAGGTTCACGTACCGCTCGGTCTCGCTGAGCAAGGCGGTGACCTCACCGTTCTCGATCCACGCAAAGGTGCGCAACGGGAAGATCGTGTACTTTCAGTTCATAGAGGATACTTTCGCGACTGCTCGCACTTTCAGCCAGAAGGGGACTTGGACCATCAAAATCGCTCCGAACCGGCCGGAGTTCGAGGTGTAATAGCAGCCTACGACGCCTAATCATGCGCTGCACCGGAACGCTACAATTTGGTCGGTTGAGTTTTCAAGGTTATCTGCGTCCGGTGAGCTTGGTCGTTAGACTCTCTTGTCTCATCAAATTAGAATATCTGACGGATTCGACATAGGTCACCCCATGCCATGTCTTCCAATTCTCGCCGTTCTGTCAGTCTGGTTGCCTGTCTAATCGCTCTACCTTTATCACTGCTATCTATGGGTTACACGACACAAGCCTCAACACCTGTCGAGGTTCACATTACAACGTTAACAGGCACGCTCCATGGCACACAGATTACTCCAGCGTCTAATATGCCAGAGCCAGCGGTGCTGATCATTGCGGGTTCAGGTCCGACCGATCGCAATGGAAACAATCCTCTAGCTGGGCAGAATAATAGCCTCAAACTCCTCGCTGAAGGATTAGCGGATCATGGCATTGCCTCAATCCGATATGACAAGCGCGGGATTGGAGAAAGCGCAGCCGCAGGACCTGAAGAAGCTGATTTGCGTTTCGATACCTATGTTGAAGATGCTGCACTTTGGATTCAGCAATTGCAGGCAGATTCTCGTTTCTCAAGCATCACCGTAATTGGTCACAGCGAAGGCTCTCTGATTGGAATGCTGGCAACCCAAAAAACCGGAGCAGATGCTTTTGTATCAATCGCCGGAATTGCCCAAACTGCATCACAAGTTTTACAAGATCAACTGCGACCTAGATTGCCAGATGCATTATGGCAACAGAATGAGCAGATTCTTGCTGCTCTAGAGCAAGGGAAGAGAGTGACCTCTGTTCCACCAGAACTCAACGAGTTCTACAGATCGAGCATCCAACCCTACCTCATTTCCTGGTTTCGCTATACCCCTGCCCAAGAGATTAGGCGTCTCACTGTCCCTGTTCTAATTGTTCAAGGAACAACGGATATCCAAGTGTCTGTAAGGGAGGCGCAAGACCTGAAGAGGGCTAAGCCGGATGCGGAGCTTAGAATCATTGAGGGGATGAATCACGTGTTAAAAGCTGTTCCATTAGACCCTGAACAGCAAAATGCTTCCTATTCTGATCCAACACTGCCAGTTGTGCCTGAGCTAGTTGAGGGTATAAGTCAATTTATTCACAGCAGTAGAATACGCCGTGAGTCTAACCAGTCGCTGCACCGGAACGTGTCAAGTTAATTGGTTGAGTTGCAAAGGTTTTCTGCGTCCGGTGAGCTTGGTCGTTAGGCAGCAAGGGTGAAGAATAGACTTAATCGGAATTAAGAAAAGCAATCAATTCTTAAACCGATTCCATATCTTCTTGCAGCCTATTTGTCCATTGAGATGCCGAGCACTTTATTACCGATAAGGTCTAATGAAAAGAGAGTTAGCGATAAATTTTTTGTTCTCGTTTGTAGGCGGCGCAATGGTCTGGGCTTTGTCACCATTTTTATCCGGGCAGGTCGAACCGTGGGATGCGAAAGGTTTTTATTATTCCGCAGCACTTCTTATTGTTGGCCTTATCGTTGGCCTTGCTCGGCCTAAACATGTTTGGTCGCACTATGCCGGTATTATTCTTGGTCAACTGACGTATATGCTTTGTTTTCTGCCCGGCGGTCCGTTAATTCCTGTTGGAGTCGCTATTTTAGCGGCTTACTCCACAATCGCTTTAGCAGGAGCAGCAAGTGGGGCCTGGTTTCGTCGCGTCAGCCGGGGTGCGCGGTGATTTTACTGCCTAACAAGGCGCTGCAGCGAACCCGGCTCTCGCGCTCCGGTTGCAATCCACGCTGTACCGCGGGCCGGGTCGCTGAGCTTGGGTCGTTATAGACCGCATGAATCTCGATGCTGGTGTGCGTACCGCGCTGGCTACCGAAGCAGAATTAAAGCCATCTTAGAGGCGGCAAACGCAGCGATCGCGCTCAGGCAACAATGAAGGATTCTTGTTGTTCTGAAGCGATGGTACGCAATGGATGCTTGCCCCATCTTGAAGTCTGCTTAACGCAGCATTGTTAAGACGGTGCTCGATCGCTGCATAACAATTGTGATGCAACAGAGAAAAACACATCATCCATTTACAACGGAGAAACCTCTCATGCCTTACATTACCGTTGGTCAAGAAAACTCTGCAACCATCGATCTCTACTACGAAGATCTTGGGGCAGGTCAACCGATTGTACTGATTCATGGATTTCCATTAAACGGACATTCCTGGGAGAAGCAGGTTTTAGTTTTACTGAATGCAGGATATCGAGTAATTACCTACGATCGCCGAGGATTCGGTGCTTCCAGCCAACCCTCGTTTGGTTATGACTACGATACCTTTGCCGCCGATTTGAATACACTCATGACCAAGCTTGACTTGCAGGATGCTGTGTTAGTCGGCTTTTCGATGGGAACCGGTGAAGTCACACGTTATCTTGGCAAATACGGCTCAGAGCGGGTGCAGAAAGCCGTGCTGATGGCTCCCGTTCCACCGTTTCTGTTAAAGACAGACGACAATCCAGAGGGTGTTGATCAAAGCGTTTTCGATGGCATTATGAAAGCGATTGTTGAAGACCGTCCAGCTTATTTCTCTGCCTTTTTCAAAGAGTTCTTCAATGTTGATGTATTGCTTGGCGATCGCATCAGCAATGAGGCAATTCAAGCCAGTTGGAATGTAGCAGTAGGGGCTTCTGCTAAAGGGACTTTGGACTGTGTACCCTCCTGGCTCACCGATTTCCGCGATGATCTGCCCCGCATTGATGTGCCGACTCTGATCATTCATGGAGATAGCGATCGCATTCTGCCGCTTGAGTCCACCGCAGCAAGACTCCCGAAGCTGATCAAAAACAGTCAACTGGTTGTCATTCCCGGCGGGCCGCACGCCATCAACTGGACTCACGCCGATCAGATTAATCCCTTGTTACTGGACTTCCTTCAGCAGAAATAATCAGTGACCCTTTCTCCTCCGAAATTCACAGATCCTGAACTTGCTCCGATTGTGTAATTGCAAACCTAAACGTATGCTGATCCAAAAACTAAACGACTGTGAAGAAATGATCGCTGGAGATGGAGCTGTTCTGCACGAATTGCTTCATCCTGACAAACAAGATATCAACTTGCGTTACAGTTTGGCGCATGCGATCTTGCCTGTTGGCGAAACTTCGATTCCCCATTCTCTAAAGACTTCTGAGGTTTATTACATCATTAGCGGTGTTGGCGAAATGTCGATCGATAGCGAAGTTCGTCGCATTGAACCAGGCGATGCGGTTTACATTCCTCCAAATGCTATCCAGTTCCTTCACAACTACGGCGACGAACCCCTTGTTTTCGTTTGTCTAGTTGATCCAGCTTGGCGCAAAGAAGACGAAACGATTTATGCACCAGTCTGAATGGATAGTGGATAACCGGACAACCATTTTTGCAAACGGCAGTTATACAGCGTGGTAAGCAAACAAGGAGTATATCCAAAGATGGTTAAAGGTAGGTTAGAAGCATTCAGTGATGGGGTAATTGCTATTATTATCACCATTATGGTACTGGAGTTAAAAATACCTCATGAGTCAGATTTAGCTGCACTACGTCCGCTGATTCCAACCTTTCTAAGCTATGTGTTGAGCTTCGTGCATGTTGGTATCTACTGGAACAATCACCATCACCTGTTTCAGGCAGTCCGACAAGTGAATGGTTCAACTTTGTGGGCAAACCTACATTTGTTGTTCTGGTTATCATTGTTTCCCTTTGTCACTGCATGGATGGGTGAAACTCACTTTACTGCGTTGCCTGTGGCGCTTTATGGTGTGGTTCTATTGTTGGCTGCGATCGCCTCCTTCACTCTGACCCGCACACTTGTTTTTCACCACGGTCAAGATTCCACACTTGCAAACGCTCTTGGTCGGAATTTTAAAGGCAAGTTATCGGTATTGATTTATGCAGTTACAATTCCACTTGCTTTTGCAATCCCTTGGCTTGCATGCGCATTATACGTTCTAGTTGCGGTCCTGTGGCTCATTCCCGACCGTCGTATTGAAAAGGCGTTGAGCTCATAAAGTTCCATTTTTGATGCAAAAAACCAGCTAACAAACCCTCTGCACTAGCACGAATATAGGTTGTTGGTCACAGACAAAGGTGATCTGAATCCGGTGCGCGGGACCATTATGCCGCTTAAACCTAAGACGAGAAGGTGGCTGATTCTCGTACTGCGACATCTAGCACTTTCGCGGCAACAAGATTGTCGAATTAAGAGCTTTCGTAATCCCCGCTGAAGTCAAGGCTGCAACCAGCAATGCAGGGTAAATCATTTGCAAAAGTCAGGATGTATTCTCATGAAAAACGCAACTTACGTGGAGGCTGCTCGGTGGGGTAAGCATCGGGGATGGCGGTATGTTCTGGGGCTGGTGGTCATTCTCTTTGCGTGGCTGGTGGTCGGGACTGGTGCCAGCGTACTCGTCGCGATCGCGCTCAGCGGCCAGGATTACTTCGTGCTGGATTACTTCGTGCTTGGTCCTTTCGGGAAGTTCCTGTATGTCATGGCAGGTTTTCCGGTCTTCCTGGCGGGAGTCCTCATCGCCGTTACCCTTATCCACTGCCGCTACCCCCGGACGCTGGTTACGGCGCGGGAGCGGATCGACTGGCGTCGCATCGGTCAGGGGTTTGTGGCGTGGTCCGTTCCAGCGTGTCTGATAGGTGTGCTGGGATAGTACCTCTTCTACCCCGACAGCTTCTCCTTCAACTTCGACCTGGCGACGTTCGCGCTCTTTGTGCCACTGGCACTGGTCTTCACCGCGATCCAGACGACTACCGAGGAGCTTTTCTTTCACGGATACGTTGTGCAGGGCGCGAGCATGATCTCGACCAACCGCGTTTTTCTGGCGCTCGTGGCGGCCGTGGTATTCACCCTGCTGCACCTCTTAAACCCGGAGGTGAGCGCAGGTGGCTGGCTCACGGTTTTCTCCAACTACTTCCTCGTTCCGGGTCTGTTGTGGACCGTGGTCTCGTTGATTGACGGAACCACTGAACTTGCCATCGGCGCACACTTCGCGAACAACATCATTGGCATACTCCTGTTCAACATAGCCGGAAGCGCCGTGACCACACCGGCTCTGTTCACAATCAGCGAGTTCCACGCGACCTACGTGGCGCTATCGGTGCTAGTTGCAATACCCGTGTTCCTGGCGAGCGCCTACAAGGTGTTCAAACCCGACGGAGCATCCGAACCCGTTTCCCAGAGCGATCGGAGAGGTCGTCGGTGATCTCGTCAGTTCGTAAAACCATCAGCAAATGTACCAAAGGACTCCATCACTATGTCTCAAGTTTCTTCTAATCACCCACGAGATCTTGACCGACCCACGCACGACGCAGGGGCAACGGTTTCTGCTAGGAGGAGATCCTTGCTCACCCGCAAAACCTATGTCCGCAGCTTGCTAATGACTGGGGCAATGGGGCTTACCCTCAGTGTCTGCGGCCAGTTCGCAGCCGCGCAGCAGCCCGCGCCGGAGAGCGTTCCGGCGGAGGCGCAGCAACCCACAGCCACGCCGCCACCCACGCCAGAGGCGAACGCGACTGCTGCGGTTGCCACCGCCGACAAAGCGGTCACGCACGCCGAGAACGACCGCGTTCCCCGAGGCGCGGCCTGGACGCAGCACTACTTTCCGTCCTCGGACGGCTCCGACGTTGAACTACACGCCGACGTTCTGTTGCCCGAAGGACTGGCCGCAGGCGAGAAGGTGCCGGTGATCCTGGTGGTCGGGCCGTACTTGGGGCACTCCGGCCAAATAGTACTGGAAAACCACGCGCACACCGGTCCCTCCAAGCGCTTCAATGGGTTGATCGAAGGGGCCGACCTGTTCGAGCGCGGCTACGCCCTGGTGATGGTCGACCTGCGCGGCTTCGGCGGCTCCACTGGATGTATGGACTTTGCGGGGCCGGGTGCTCAGGCCGATGTCAGGGCCGCAATCGACTGGGCCGCGACGCAGCCCTGGTCCACCGGTGCCGTCGGGATGTACGGCAAGTCCGCCGACGCCATCACCGGCCTGATCGGCAACAATCTCAACCACGACGCGCTCAAGGCGGTCGTCGCGCAGGAACCCATCTGGGATCTGTACCGCAACTTCCGCTCGAACGGCGTCCCCCGCGCGACGATTGTCAGCATCCCCAGCATCTATAACACCGTTGCCACGCTGCCCCAGATGCCGGACGACGACGAGCGTTACCGGACGAATGCCAAGTACGAGAATACGCCCCCAGGCGCATTTTGCCAAACTGACAGCCTGGTCAGATACCAGATCGCCGATCCCGAGTCCGATCACTGGAAGACCCGTGATCTGGCGGAGCAGGCCAAGGGCACCGACACGCCACTGTTTTTCACGCAGGGCTTCCTCGAGTGGAGTACCGAAGCCGAGGCGATGGAGGAGTTTCTCGCCAACCACCAGGGGCCGCAGCGCGGCTGGCTCGGCCCGTGGGAGCACGTGCAGGGCAACGACCGCTGGGTGGACGGGCGGCTGCAGATGGGCCGCGAGGGCTGGTTCGAGGAAGTGATGTCCTTCTATGACCAGTACCTCAAGGGCATCGAACCGACCGTGGCCTACCCAACCTACGTTGTGCAGGACAGTACCGGTGCCTGGCGTGCCCAGGATACCTGGCCGGTTGTGGAGTACTCCGCCACCATCGCGCTTGGCGGCGGGTCTTATCTGGACGACGGCCTGCTCGCCGACCCCGCAGCCGAGGCTCCCAACCGCTTCTTCGTCTGGTCTGCGCCGCTTGGGCAGCCAGTTCGCATTACCGGCACTCCGCGGGTATCGCTTGAGATCGAGGGTTACGGCAACGTCATGGTCGACCTCTACGATGTTGCCCCCAATGGCAGCGCCGTCATGTTCAATCAGCAGGTGGCGGTGGTGAAACCCGGCACGACAAGCTTCGAGCTGCGGTCAACGGACTGGACGCTGCCAGTCGGCCATACGCTAGCCGTCGAGATCGGTACCATCCAGCCGGGGTATGCATCCGCAAACGACTGGATCGACACGCCGTCCTACGAGACGATCATCGTCCGCGACGCGCGGCTTGAACTCGCCCTGGACGACCCGGCCAATGACACACCAACGCCCGGCGACCCTGCACCGTGGCTGGAGATCCGCCCGCTGCTGGTCCCCCCGGAAAAGCTGTCTCCCGGGACCCCGAGCTTCACCCTGCCGACGGGAGACCGCTGACCCAAATCCTATGCTGGGTCGTGCAGTACGCACGACTCAGCGCCAATAGGTTCACGAGTAGGAACACCATGTTCGCTACAACGTATATCCGACAGCTATATCACGGGACACCCCTTAGCGATCGATGGTGGATATTAAGTGAGTTGATTGTTGATTGTTGATTGTTGATCGTGGAATCACAGTGAATCGATCCACCAACAAATCAAACCGCGATCGCTTCTTTAAGAGATAATCAGCTCTGCAATTTTAGATGGTGAATCAAATGATTAAGTACAAAGATTTTGCGCCTCAGATTACTGAACGGGGACCCTTCGGCGGACCTGCCGAGTATGAACCCCTCTCTGGAGTTGTTAGCGCTGCAAATCAATGGATCGCAAGTACAACGATACAGGTGATCAATGTTGAAACTGTTGTTTTACCCGATCGGATTGAAGGCACAAGTGATGATGTCTACGGAGTGACAACCAGTAATGCTTTCCACCCAGTGATGATCAGTCAGGGTCTTGCAATCAATTGCTTTCAATGTGTGCGTGTGTGGTACAGAGAATAAGCTCTATTGGAGAAAGAATGAAACGATTTACCTGGTTTACTTTCCTGTATCTTGCGCTGGGAGTATGTCTAACGGCGATCGCGCTTGGATACCCAAACCTGCCTTCGGGTCTTCAAACCAGCCTGTTCATCAGTGCAGGAGTATCCTACTTTGTTTGTATTCTCAGTACCTTCCCTTTTTGGCGGGAGGCGACGATCCGCTTCTATCGCAGACGGAATACAGCAATCATTCTACCCTGGTTGGGCATTGGATTGAACATTATTGTGACGATCTGGGAGCTTCAGAGTCAGAACTGGACAATGGAAGCCATTTTACAAGCATTTTCGCGGCTATTAGCCGTCTTAATACTTGCAGAAATCATTGTGATTACATGGCGAGTGAATCCTGAACATTAGTGTCTAAATCGGATGCTGCCGAAACGAACTTGCGCTTCACCCTAAGAATCTGGAAGAAGTCAAGCATTGGAACTTAGTACACTTCAGATCAGTGCAACGAAATTAATGCTAGGAGAAGCACAATGATACTTCAAGATAAAGTGGCTTTAGTCACTGGTGGCACATTGGGAATTGGCAGAGCAACAGCGTTCGCGTTCGCGCAGCGTTCCGAAGGAAAGCTTAACGAAGTTATCGCTTTCGGTGCTGCGGGTGCAACAGTGGTGTTCTCAGGTAGACGTGATGCTGAAGGTGAAAAAACTGCCAAACTAATCCGTGAAACGGGCGCTGAATGTTTATATAGCAGTCGCCAAGGCGACTCTTGATTCTCGCCAAATACTGAAACCTTGGCCAGTCAATCTTCTGCCTTGGAGCCTTGGAGCCCTGGAGCCTTTTTCTATAAATAACGAGAACTATTCCAATAATGCTTTACAAGATGCCGTTAAGTCGATTTGCTAAAACGGTAAGCTCGGTTTTGGCAAGAGTGCAGCAAGCTGGTAACTCAGCCGAATATCAGGCATGGCGGTGTCGCTTCATGTTGAATCGACTGCATTGGTTTGTATGGATTACCATTATTGCCTGCCTAACCTTTCTTATCTTAGGTTTGTGTATTACATCCGTTCTCAATGCTTCAAGCAATCCGAGCAAAGCAGTAAGCCAGGAAGAGATTTTAATCGATCTCATGACTTACATTGCTATCGAGCTGAGCCTGCTGTTGTGCTTAATTTTGCTGAAATCGCCTTGGGCATCTCGTTACCCGGAACTGCTTTTCTTATGCTGTTCGTGGCCAATCACCCTGCTTCCACAAATTCAAGCCACACTGCAAGGAAAGGCCGATCCTGTACTTATCGCTTGGACGATTGTATTTCTGGCACAAGCGACGTTAATTCCTGTAAATTGGCAGCTTCACGTAGTCTCGCAAGTGGCAACGATAGGCTACTATTTTTGTGTCAATCCATTACTGGGTTTGAGTAATCCAGAGGTTGAAAATCCTGTTCTCAATAACATCATAATTTTTGTCTTTTATTTCTGGATTTGCTTGATCTGTGACCTCGGTGTGTATTTGTACGAACGCTTACAACGCAGTGAGTTTGAATCGAAACGGCAATTACAGGTGTTTTTACATGGCGTTTCTCACGATTTGCGTAACCCTGTGACAGGCACATTGATGGTGCTGAATAATCTACTGCAAAAGCCAGATGCAACGATTGCTATACCCCGCTCGATTTTAGAACGGATGGTGCAAGGGAGCGATCGCCAACTCCAACTGATTAACTCCTTACTCGAAGCTCATGCGAGTGATGTGCAAGGCATTGTCCTTCACACTGAACCCATTCGACTCAGTGAGTTGGTCAGTTCATCAGTGGCTGACTTAGAACCAATCCTGGAACAAAATCAAGCCACGCTGAAGAATTTAGTGCCTGAAGATTTACCGTTGATGGCTGCTGATTCAACTCAATTATGGCGCGTTGTTAGTAATCTAATTACAAATGCAATTAAACATAATCCGCCTGGGTTAACGATAACGCTGAGTGCTACAGCTGGAGCAAAAATGATTCGCTGTAGCATTGAGGATAACGGCGTAGGGATGTCGAAAGAACAATGTGAGCGCCTATTTGAACTGTACTTTCGTTCTTCCCCTATGCGAGACTCTTTAGGTTTAGGATTGGGATTGTACTTGTGCCGTCAAATTATCCATGCTCATAGTGGCGAAATTGGAGTCATTAGCTCTCTTGGTGCGGGGACAAAATTTTGGTTTACGATCCCAATTGAGAGTTATGTAGCTACGAATCGCGGGTTGGGTACTCCCCTACATCCAGCAGATCCTTAATTCGTGCTCTCCCCCTTTGCCTCAGCGCTTCGGCTTCAGTTACATCAAGTTCCTTGTCACGCATTTCTGCTTGATGGGCAAGGGTATAGACTACGAAGTGCAAGGCCTAACGGTGCTGGGTATTGCCCACCGTATGGGCGCAGAGCAGCTATACCCAAGAGGTCTAACCGGTCTAGGGCAACGCTGACTGCTGCGATGCTCGCTCTAGGACACGAGGGAAGAATGGGTAACGCTAGCGGCCTCGACTGCTTGATAAAATGTGGTGTGCCAAAACCCTTCCAATTAAGGACATGGCTGGAGAGGACAGGGGAACAAGGCAGAATTTGTTGATTGAATTCTTATTCAGAAAGGTCTAACGTGACAGTGCTGGAACTAGAGGTCATGAGAGTTTGTTTAGAGCCTAAGTACCGGCCAAAACGACGTTTAGGCGATAAGTGCCGCTGCCATCTACAACAGATAACTAACCAGCCTCTGTTTAAGCAGCTCGTAAACGTTCAATGTCTCGGATGGGCGGCGCACCAAACATGCGGGCATATTCTCGGCTGAACTGCGAAGTACTCTCATAGCCCACCTGATAAGCCGCTTGGGTCGCATCCAGATTCTCGGACAGCATCACCTGACGCGCTGCTGACAGTCTCAATTGTTTTTGATATTGCAACGGACTCATCGAGGTCACTTGCTTGAAGTGGCGATGAAACGACGAAGCAGACATATTCGCCTGCCCAGCTAGTTCCTCAACCCGTAGCGGCTTGGCAAAATCTGCTTTAAGTCGTTTGATGACTTCAGCAATGCGCTGCATATTGCTACCAGCCGTGGCAATCTGACGAACCGCTTCCCCTTGTTCCCCGATGAGCAAGCGGTAATAAATCTCGCGGATGACCATCGGGGCAAGAAACGGGATATCTCGCGGTGTCTCTAACAGCTTTGTCAGACGGATTGCACAATCAATCAACGTTGAATCAGCATCACTAATAAACCAGCCGCTGACCGAATCTTTCTGATCGATACTTGGATTCGTTTGAGCGATAATTTCACAGAGTTGGGCAGAGTCTAGCTTTAACTTAAAACCTAGATAGGGTTTGTCAGGTGTCGCCTCTACCGCACATCCACTCATCGGCAAATCCACTGAAACAACTAGATACTGAGCAACACTGTATTGATAAGCTTCTTCGTTAATCAGCACTTCTTTTTTGCCCTGTACCACAATAGTAAGCAGCGGTTCGGTGACACCGTGCCTTGCTGTAGCAGCATTACATTCCTGCACGAATGATAAAGAATCAATCGCAGTTGTATGGGCACCGTTACCCTTGCCGTTCGTGTGGCGAGCAACTAATGCCGCCAGTTCGTCACACTTGTCGATCGCTGCCTCGTGGCTCGCTGTCTCGATTTTCATGCATTCTGCCTGATGTGATTGCTCTCATGCGTTTATTATAAAAACATTTTTTTTGTTGCTTGCACTTTGCTTGAGAGGATTAGGCAAACATCTACCAGGTTTGTGTATTTAAGCCTTCGGTTCTGGCTCATAGCATGAATCTATGCAAGTACAGCAGTGAGAGGCTAAGGCAATGATCAAAGACAAGAAGCCCTGGTTGATCACCAGGTTTTCCGAAGTCTTAGAGAAGCACTGGCTCAAGCGGCTGATCAGTCATATGGGCAGATCGACATCCTGATATTCATTGGACAGATTTGCAGCTAACGGACAAAAAGTCCTTCATACCTTCCTCTTCATCAATCACTTTTCCATAAATTTTTTGAAGGAGCACCAATGAAGACATGGTTCATTACGGGTACATCACGCGGATTTGGTCGCGAATGGACTCAGGCGGCACTAGAGCGCGGTGATCGAGTGGCGGCAACGGCGCGTAATCCTGACCGCCTCAATGACTTGGTGGAACAATTTAGCGATCAGATCTTGCCTCTGCGTCTGGATGTCAGCGATCGAGCAGCGGCCTTGGCAGCGGTGCAGGCAGCACATAAGCATTTTGGGCAGCTTGATGTGATTGTTAATAATGCAGGCTATGGCTTGTTTGGAGCGATCGAAGAAGTCAGCGAGGCTGAAGCAAGAGCGCAGATCGAAACCAATCTGTTTGGGGCACTGTGGGTTACACAAGCGGCATTGCCCTACCTGCGATCGCAAGGCAGTGGACACATCCTCCAAGTTTCCAGTCTAGGAGGGATTGGTGCATTTCCAATGCTCGGGCTGTACAACGCCTCTAAATGGGGACTCGAAGGATTCAGCGAAGCACTCAGTCAGGAAGTCGCATCCTTCGGCGTCAAAGTCACGATTATCGAGCCGGGTGGGTTCAGCACAGATTGGTCTGGTAGCTCGGCGGTACACGCCGCGCAGATCGCGGATTATGACAGCTTGCGGAACGCACGGGCAACTCGAAATGCAGGTGTGAAGATTAGCGATCCCACCGCATCCAGTGCGGCAATCCTCAAGCTCGTCGATGCCGAAAACCCACCGTTGCGCCTGCTCCTCGGTACGTTTGCAACCCAGGCTGCCCCGCAAATATATGAGCAGCGATTGAAAGTCTGGACAGAATGGCAAGATGTGGCGCGTGCGGTTGACGGCGACTGATGTTTCTGAATTTTTGCGCTGGCCTGTATGCACGAGATCAGCAGCAAAGATTAGACAGAAAAAGACGCGCTCATGAAATTAACGAGAACCCAAACTGAGGCTAAAAGTGTGGTGAATGAAATGGGTCATCGAGTCTGCGATCCTTCGGAGCTTAGCGAAGCCGATCGCAGACATAGACAGGTTCACTGGAGAAAAGGCATCAACAGAATCATGATGCCTTTTCTTGCACCCTAGTTGTACTTCTGGTTGCGTTCTTGCCTGTTGTTGCCACTGCACAAACTCAACCCAAAAATCAGAGCCACCTTGAAAGAGGCAGCGAAATTATGAATTACGCCCAAACTCAACCCGAAGACCAGAGCCGCCGTGAGCGAGGCAACGAAGTCATCGATAAACTGTCAGGTAGGGCAGGGCAACCAGTCCTCAATGCCCTGCGTCAGGATTTCCCGTTTCTAGCAGATGCGATTACTGACTACTCCCTCGGCTTTCGCGAGTTGGCTATCCCGGCGGACGCGATCGCCCGTGCGATGCCTTTGCGATCGAGCAGCCAGCAGAGGTGGATGTGAATGAAATCATCGTTCGACCGATCGGACAGAGTGGCTAAACGCTAGCCAACGTTGAGGCGCTGGGGTGTAAGCAGTGGCTCAGGGGATGAACATTGCGATCTTAGGAGAGACTATGAAAATTCGAACCCTTGGAACTCAAGTCCTAACCGTCTCAGTACTTGGTCTTGGCTGCATGGGCATGAGCTATGCCTACGGCAGCCCGGATGATATTGAGTCGATATCGGGCGATCGCTACAACGAGAAAATGATGAGTGCTATTAACCAATAACGGATAGCAGGCTCAAGCAAGCGCAGGACAACTAAATAACTTCCACATCTTGAAAGGGCTGCACTTCCTGTACTCAAAGTCGTAAACATTAACAAGGAGCAGTAACATGACTGTACAAAAAAATCTTGGCGGCAGCTTTGTGCTGCCAAACACTTCAATTACTTTGCAGCGCCTAGGATATGGTGCGACGCAACTCGCTGGTTCAGGAGTATGGGGACCGCCACGCGATGTTGATGCCGCTGTTGCGGTTTTGCGCGAAGCGGTAGCACTTGGCATCAATCACATCGATACCAGCGACTTCTATGGTCCGCACATCACCAATCAGATCATTCGCCAGGCACTTCACCCCTATCCAAAAAATTTGGTGATTGTCACCAAAGTAGGGGCGCGGCGTCCTGAGGATAAGTCGTGGCAACCTGCCTACTCACCACAAGAGCTGACCGCCGCCGTTCACGATAACCTGCAAAATCTTGGTCTTGAGGTGATGGACATCGTGAATCTCAGAGCCTGGGGTGCAGGTGATCACGGCAGCGGCGTCTCTGAAGGCTTGATCGCAGAACCTCTCAGCACACTGATTGACTTGAAGCGGCAGGGACTCATTCGCCACATCGGACTGAGCAACATCAGTGCCCAGCAGTTCGAGGAAGCTCAGGCGATGACTGAGATTGTTTGTGTCCAGAACCAGTACAACTTGGCGCACCGCGAAGATGACGCTTTCATCGACGACTTGGCACAGCGCGGCGTGGCATACGTTCCTTTCTTTCCGCTCGGCGGGTTCACGCCGTTGCAGTCGTCCAAGCTCGAAGCTGCTGCAATTGGTTTTCGCTACGGAGCTGCTGCTCATGACCGTCCAAGGTCTCGTGGATCTTGCCCTGTTGCACTTCCCCATATTCAGACAAGCCGGGTTTGACGACCTCGCTGAATGGCTTTCCAGAAAGGCGCTCAATCTCTTGGGCTTTTTCCTGAATCTTCTGGACTGCCCGAGCAGATAACCCTTCTACGGATTGACCATCAAGAACTTTCTGAATTGACTCATAGTAGTCTTTCGGAATCTGATAGTACGAGCTGTCTCTGCCAAAATACTCGTACTTGGCCATGTGGTCCAGAACATGGTCAAGGTTCTTGCTGGCTCCGTTGATGAATTTGGATTGGACCTGGAGCCCATCGATCAGGTAATCCTCAGGCGCAGTGCGCCCGACCCCATCAAAGGTTGCGGTAGGTGATTGATGCTGCAAATAGTTGCGGGCATTGCGAATGCCAACTTCAACCTCTTGAGCAATTTCGCCATGTTTGGTTCGAGCGTTGCCCAAGATATGCTCAGGGCTACCGACGAACGCTTGAACTTTACTGATCTGCTCTACTGCCTGAGTGAAGGCAATATTTTGCTGTTGCAGGGCTTCGGTCAGCTGCTGAGCCTGTTGGGCATTGTCTGCAGCAACGACCCCGGCAATAACCTGGGTAGTCTGATGCACATTTTCTTTCATGGGTAGCCCTGGGCTAGCTCATTTTCTTGTTCAAGAGTTGAGATAGGGAGCGGATGTTATTGATCAGGGTGGCTAACTCATTCTTTAAGGCTTGACTGAACTGCCGGTAATCAGAGGGGGCGTTTTGCTTGAGGGTGAGCAGTTGTTCGAGCACTCCATCGGCGTGTTGCCGAGTGAGACCAATCAAGTTTGAAACTTCTTGTCCAACAGTTTTCAGCTTTGCTATCTCACCCCTGATTCTGGCGGCCTCCTCAAAAGCCTTTTGGGCACTTTTTTTGTTTTCACTGTCCATCCACACAGCGCTGCCTGCCAGGGCTAGCCCACCGATCGTCCAGCCGATCGGCCCAGTCATGGCTAGGAGCACCTGTCCTCCTGCCATTCCGCTACCACCAGCGGCTAGAGCACCGCCGCCTAACCAGGCCAGAGCTGCATTGGTTGCAGCTGCACCAGACAGTGTTGCAATAGCGGTGCCTGTGGAGGCAGTGCCGAAGGTCGTTGCAATAGCCATTGCAGCCGTCGGTCCAAGGGCAGCCACGCCAACACCAGCTACTATTCCTGCCCCTGCCCCTGAGTTGCCGAGGTTTGCCTTTTCTTTAGCTTGTGTTTCAATATCGCGAATAACTTGCGTAAATTTCTTGTACTCTATTTTGAACTCAGCTACCGATTTATCGAATTCCTTGGGCGAGTTCGATAGCGTATTAATGTAAGCTTCAGAAGCTTCTATGACTTGTTTAGATGTATTAACTCGAAGTCGATGCAGCTCTTCCGCTTGTTTTGTAACTTGTGCTGCTACCTTTTGATATTCTTGGTTAGCAGCATTCAACTCAGAAAAAGCCCGTTTTTTTAGATCCTGATTTAGCATAATTTTTAGTAGATGGCTATGATCGCAACCAAGGTTATTAGCTTGGCCAAAACTTCCACTTCTTGAGCTTAGCTTTTAAGCTTCAAGTCGTGGAACCGCTTTTCACATTGTTTATGAGGGCTTTAATATTGCGGTTATTTCCTGAAGAATTGTTGAAGGTGGTCTACGGCCTGGTAAAAAGCTAGCCAATCGGGACTGAAGAGACAGATAGATGACGAAAATAGCAAGACAACCTATCGGTGTTTTCGCTTAAATCTCACTCTCTGCTTCTGGTAGCAGAGAGCATAAACCCTTACTGATACACAGAAACTCAGCTTATGTTGCAAGTTCAATCAATTCAAAATCGTATGACCTTACCTTATCTTTGTGCTGAATCAATCTCCGCACATAATTCAGTCAATCAAAAATTGCTGAACCAGGAATCGCGCAAGAAGTTGCTGAGTTGCTGAAACAAGCTTATCCGGCACAAGATTCGGCACAAGCTGACGAAATCGATGATAGGGAGTTAGCAAAGCAAAAAGATTTTAGTCAAAGCTTACCTCACCTGAAATAGGATTGAGAATTGGGTATTCGTGTAAAATCAATGGTCAAAGTTCACATTATCGAGATTGAGACAGGCTTCTCTAGCCAAACCATCTCACTCAACAGTTTAAGCGCATTACTGGAGTGACCCCAAAGCAAGTTTGCCAACTCTATAAGAATCTGATGAATCGTTGTAAGAATTTGAAAGAAGCTAAGCATTAGGGTTGCCTATACTTCAAGCGGATAGGGCAAGCAGACTTTAGTGTAACCGCTGGAAACCCTTTCAAAAATCCACCAAGAAGCTTAATTTTCTGGTTCTTTCGGACTTA